>NZ_JASLCN010000151.1 GCF_030151805.1 Fluviicola sp. | reverse complement strand
AGGAATTAGGAATTAGGAATTAGGAATTAGGAATTAGGAATTAGGAATTAGGAATTAGGAATTATATGAAAGATTATTTAGACGAATTAGAAGCGGAAGCGATCTATATTTTAAGAGAAGTTGCGGGACAATTTGACAGACCTGCGCTATTGTTTTCAGGAGGAAAAGACAGTATTTGTTTGGTGCATCTGGCTTTGAAAGCATTTCGTCCGGGGAAGTTTCCTTTTCCACTGGTTCATATCGATACCGGACATAATTTCCGGGAAGCCCTGGATTTCAGAGATCACCTGGCCGCAGAGATCGGGGAGAAGCTGATCGTGCGCAAAGTAGAAGATACGATCGCGAAAAACAAGCTCCAGGATGCACGCGGAAAGTTTCCGAGCCGAAATGCCCTTCAAACCAATACCTTATTGGAAACCATTGAGGAATTTGAGTTTGATGCCTGTATCGGTGGAGCAAGACGCGATGAAGAAAAAGCAAGAGCCAAGGAGCGTGTTTTCTCGGTTCGCGATGAATTCGGGCAGTGGGATCCGAAATTGCAAAGACCGGAATTGTGGAGTATTTACAACGGTAAGATTCACAAAGGAGAAAACGTACGTGTCTTTCCAATCAGTAACTGGACGGAACTCGATGTGTGGAATTACATTCAACGGGAAAACATTCAGCTTCCGGAAATTTACTTTACGCACGAACGCGAATGTGTTTTGACGGAAAACGGTCAGTTGATGGCAAACAATTCATTCCTGAACCTTGATGAAAAGGATGTGTTGGTGACACGAAAAGTACGCTATAGAACAGTAGGAGATATGACGTGTACGGCAGCAGTCGAAAGTGAGGCTTTTACAGTCGAAGATATTATTGCAGAGATCAAAGAAGCAAAGATTTCCGAACGTGGAGCAACGCGTATGGACGATCGCATTTCCGAAGCAGCAATGGAAGACAGGAAAAAAGGAGGGTATTTTTAATGATTAACTGTTTCCCCCTAAAGGGGAGAAGTGGTGAAAACAATTCAAAAAAAATGGATTTATTACGATTTTTTACAGCAGGAAACGTAGACGACGGAAAAAGCACCTTGATTGGTCGCTTGCTTTATGACAGCAAATCAATTTCTACGGATATTATCGAAACACTCACACGGCAAAGCAAAAGCGTGGGAGAACACGCGAGTATTGATCTGGCTTTATTGACAGACGGTTTGCGGGCAGAACGGGAACAGGGAATTACCATCGATGTGGCGTATAAATATTTCTCCACAGATAAACGGAAATTCATCATTGCAGATACTCCCGGACACGCTCAGTACACGCGGAACATGTTCACCGGAGCTTCTACAGCTCAACTGGCAATCATTTTGGTGGATGCACGAAACGGAATCACGGACCAAACAAAACGGCACAGTATTATTTCTGCGGTTTTGGGAACTCCACGCGTCTTGGTTTGTATCAATAAAATGGATTTGGTCGAATACAGCGAAGAGCGTTTCAATGAGATTGTTTCCGATTACAAGGCGTTTTCTCAACTGATTGGTTTAAAGGCAGTGGATTTCATCCCGACATCGGCACTTAACGGAGATCATGTGGTGCATGCAAGCGAAGCATTGTCCTGGTATGACGGATTGCCGCTTTTATCTTATCTGGAAACAGTGGAAATAGGAATCTCAACAGAAGCTGAAGTTGCACGTTTTCAGGTACAACTTGTGATCAGACCGCAAACAGAACAATTACACGATTACCGCGGATATGCGGGAAGTGTTTTGAGCGGAACGTTTCAAACAGGAGATGAGGTAACGGTTTTACCTTCCGGATTAACGAGCAGAATCGCAGCAATCGAATCGAATTTAAGTGAAGTTTCTTCTGCGGGTAAAAATCAGCCGGTTGTCTTACACCTGGAAGATGATTTGGATATCAGCCGCGGGAATACGATTGTTCTTTCATCAGATTTACCAACGACAGATAAAACCATCGAAGCGACTATTTGCTGGATGGACAACCAGGCTTTTCAACCGGGGCAGAAATTGTTGTTACAGCAGAATAGTTTTCGTACAAAAGCAGCTATTCGCGAAATCCGTTCGAAAATCGATATTCACAGCTTCCGGGATTTGGAAAGCAGCGGTGATTTAAAGCTGAATGAATTGGCGAAGGTAGAAATTCGCCTGGCAGATGCCATGAGTTATGATGCATTTGAAAAACAGGCCAAAACGGGATCGTTCATCCTCGTGAATGAAAACACGAACAATACGGTGGCGGCCGGAGTAGTTTATTAAAATATCCCGTACGAGCATTCAGGTGAGTAACTAAAATTCACGATCACAAATACTTTCGTACATGACTTATTAAAACGTTTAATTATGATCGAAACAGATATTGTTATTATCGGAACAGGTCCGGTCGGACTATTTACCGTGTTTGAAGCAGGATTATTAAAACTGCGTTGTCATTTAATCGACTCGTTGCCACAGCCGGGTGGACAATGTTCGGAAATCTATCCCAAGAAACCGATTTATGATATTCCCGGCTTTCCATCCGTTTTGGCAGGAGATTTGATCGATAACCTGATGGAACAGGCGGCGCCATTCAAACCCGGATTTACATTGGGAGAAGCGGCAACCGATATCGGGAAAGAAGCTGACGGAACCTTTATCGTTTCAACGGTTAAAGGAACAAAGCACAAAGCGAAAGTGGTGATCATTGCCGGAGGTTTGGGAGTGTTTGAACCACGGAAACCGCCTATTGAAAGCATCGGGTTGTTTGAAGAAAAAGGAGTGGATTATATGATCAAAGATCCGGAAGTGTTCCGCGGTAAAAAGTGTGTCATAGCCGGAGGTGGTGATTCCGCGCTGGATTGGTCGATTTACCTGGCAGAAAATAACATCGCTTCTGAAATAACACTGGTTCACAGAAGTGCATCTTTCCGTGGGCATTTGGATTCGGTGCAAAAAGTCATTCACATGGCTGAATCCGGAAAAATAGCGCTCATCACAGAAGCCGAAGTCGTTGATTTGAAAGGAGGATCGAACCTGGAAGAAGTAGTGATCAGTCATTCAAAAAACGGAGAAATTGTCACAAAAGCAGATCATTTTATTCCTTTATTCGGGTTGAAACCTACGCTTGGACCAATTGCTGACTGGGGACTGGAAATTGAGAAAAATGCCATCAAAGTGAATACACTGGATTATTCCACGAATATTCCCGGAATCTATGCAATCGGAGATGTCAATACATATGAGAACAAACTGAAATTGATCCTGTGCGGATTCCATGAAGGAACATTGGCTGTTCAATCGGCATTTGCCCGCATTCACCCGGATAAAAAGAATATTTTGAAATACACAACCGTAAATGGAGTCAACGGATTCTAAGAATTGTTTTTTACGGCAACTAATCGTTTAAATGATTGATTTGCTTTCAAACATCGGCTTTCTTACATTATTCGGGATATGATAAAATAAAAAATCCCCGGCCATTGAACGAAGTCGAAATGCCGGGGATTTTAAAAACGTTTATCTTAATGACTGTGATTGTGACCTTCACCGTGTTCATGGTCGTGATCGTGTCCTTCTGTTTCAGAACAAAGTCCTACGATTTGATGAAACACATCATGCAATTCAGACAGTGATTTCGTGATTTTCTTATCACTTGCACCACCCTTGATTGCTTTTTGTAGTTTCTCACTATCTGTTACCAATTGAGCAACTGCTTTCTTGATTTTCTCATTATCAAAATCAGCCGGGAATTTAGAAGCTTGCAATGTTTTTGCTTTTTCTACCATTTCACCGATTCTTGTTTTGATCGGCTCCAGGTTTCCTTCTTCACTCGGGTGGAATGTTTGAGCCATTACTTTGTGAAAGTCTTTCAGTTCGTTCCAATCCTGAAGTTTACTCTGTGCCGTAGCCTGGTTCATCAAAGCTGAGATACCAAAACCTACCAATAGTAATAAAGCGATTTTTTTCATGAATTATTTTTTAGTCCTGTAAATTTAGGGATGATTTTCAGACGGAGGGATAATTTAGAACAAAATTAACCGAAACTAAAAAAGCATCCTTTGTTTTGAAGAATGCTTTTCGTTTTAAATCGGGTATTGTTATCGCTTGATCAACTTGCTGTATCGCTCGCCGCTTGTCAGGTTTCTGACTTGTAAAATATACGTTCCGGAAGCGTAATCTTTTAGATCCAGCGTTGCTGAATGATCAAAATTTTGCGAAAGAACTGAACGGCCTTTGCCGTCCAAAAGGATCAATTCATAGTTTTCACCGGTGTTCTTCATTTCGATTGTCACATAACCGCTTGTAGGGTTCGGATAAACAGAGATATTCGCTGCCTGTTCGTTTTCGGAAATTCCGGCAGTGAAATTGTTGTCTCTCACAATTCCTAAGGACTTATTACAAATCCAGTTGTTCGGATCAATCTTCATGATATTTGCAAAATTCGAAGCATTCGGAATGATAAACTGGTTTTGATTCCCTGTAATTTGAAAACGAATGATTGTATCGGCAACACCTGTCCGGTCGATCAACAATTCCAGGTCATTGGTGAATACCGGAGTGACAAGCGGCTTGGATGTTATGTGATTGATTTCCACCAATGCATCACTTCCTACCAGGTTCCAGCGAACCGAATAAGTCGGATATCCTTCTCCGAAATACCATTCTTCTGCAAAATTCGAAAAATCCTTCCCGCTTACGTTTTCGAATACTCCAATGATATCTGTTCCCGAAGCAACAGAATCGGCATACAAAATCTGGGCATTTTTCAACCCCTGGTAAAAAACAGCATCGTCGCCGATTAAGAAACGCAGGGTATGCAAAATAGCAGCCCCTTTGTTGTAAACCAAACGGCTGGAGAAAATACTTGCATCGCTCAATGAATCCAGAACCCAAACCGATCCTCCTGTTTGCTGCATGATATCCGTATGCCTGTCCAGCATATCCTGAACCTGATCACCCGGATACAAGGCTTCCAGCATCATGTATTCGGCATAGGAAGCAAAACCTTCGTTCACCCAGATATCTGCCCAGGAAGAACAGGTAATGTGATCTCCGTACCATTGATGCGCCAATTCGTGAGCCGTAAGTGCCGGATTGAAAAAACCTTGTGTAGTCATCGTTTGGTGTTCCATTCCACCGGAAATCGGAGCCATGCAATGTCCGTATTTTTCATCTGCAAAAGGATAAGGACCGAATAAACCGGCAAACAATTCCAGGAAGTCCGCAGTTTCATTGATATCATTTTGAAAATTTGGCAACGTTTGTGGATTGTCATAAATGAAGTTTTGAATCAACACCGGACCGGAACCAACAGGGTTCGCAGTAACATTGTATTCTACATATTTGGCTACGGCAACCGAAATCAGGTAATAATCAATCGGGTGACGGTGTTTCCATTCGAAGCGGTGAGTTCCGTTTCCAAGATCAACCACTTGTTGCAGCAATCCGTTTGATCCTGCTTTACAGTTTGTAGGAACAGTTACCCAAACGGAACAACTATCGGCCTTGTCTTTCAGGGATTGTTTTACAGGAAACCATTCATAAGCTGCGAAAGGTTCGGACAAAGACCAGGTAACCTGATTTCCCCAGGACGGAGAAGTGCCATTGGTCATTCCGCCGCCGCCAAGCGGATTGGTAGCAGAAGTCGGAGGTGTTCCGCTGTAGTTTACATGAATCACAAAGTTTTCGCCAGGTAATTTGTTTACAGGAATTTTCAATGCACTGTTCTGACGATTGTAATTCACAGGAGTTCCGTTTACTTCAATGGAAGAAATGACGAAAGTGTGAAAGAACTCTACCAGAGCAGAATCGAGATTGACTCTTGCTTTCGCATGAATTTCAGCAGACCCCGACAAAGTGGTTGAAGTATTGGTCATGTTCAGATTCAGGAAATAATAATGAACATCATACTTTTCCGTTTCAGCAATCTGGGAAACACTAAACGTGTTACTTTTGAGCTGTGAATTCTGGTGTTTTTTTACGGAAGAACAACTCCCGTGAGAGTCCTGGGCGAAGTGAAGTAGAGGAAGGAAAAGGAAAGAGAGGAGAATGTTGTTTTTCATAAGTTCTAATTTATAGTGTCGAATTTAACGAAGTTTTATTAGAATCGTGTTTATTTCATACATTCAGGTAGCCAAGTAGCTGATTTATTTAGTGTAAGGCACATTCTGGACATTTATTCCGGCTTTCAGCAAGGAATCGCATTTAGGAGTAGGAAAATATTCCTTAACTTCACATTAATTGACTGTAATTCAAATTCATGAGGGGGACTTTGGAAAGGGATATCTTCTTGGCAAAACTTCTTGTTTTAGGAGTTGTATTTCTTTTCAATAGCAGTGTCTCGTATGCTGATTCGATTTCGGAAGAAAGCGCCCCGGTTCAGCAGTTAATTCAAAAAGCAGCTGAGGTAAAAGATTCGGATATTCATGAAAGTATCCGGCTTCTGACCATCGCCAACCGATCGGAAGAAATCAAACGGAAAAGAGATTTCAAATACACCGTATTGAGTCGTTTGAGTAACTACGAACAACAAAGCGGAGACCTGAAATCTGCCATCGATTTTGCTTACCAGGCGCTCTCAGTTGCAGAACAATTGAATGATTCCAAACTCATCGGCGAAATAGAATTTCAGATCGGCTTTATTTTCAAAGATCTGAAAGTGCATCTGAAAGCCGCCAGCCATTTTGAACGGTCGCTGATCGAATTCCGGAAAGTAAAAGAGATTTATGCGTATTTCAGGAGTAAAAGTTTTGTGGGACATTGTTTGACAGATTACGGACTGGAAAACAAAAATACCTGGTATCTCGATAAAGCAAGGTCGATCTATCAATCGGTGCTCCTGGAGGCAAAAACAAAAAAGCGGGAAGATTACGTATTGGCTTCGAACAACAACCTGTCGAATTTGTATTTGATTTATTACCAGGTCCGGAAAGGAGACGACAATCTGAAAATCAGCAGGGAATATGCCCGGAAAGTGATTGCCAATTCATTGATGTTAAAAGACACGCTGAGTTATGCGGTTGGTTTGGCCAATTATGGCGAAGCTTACGGTTTGGAAGGAAATGTGGACAGCCTGGAAAAATACACCAAACAAGCACTGAAGATTTATACCCGCTTGAAGAAACCGGATTATATTTTCAGCGCATCCAAATTATTGGTTCGCACTTACCTGGATAAGAAAATGCAGAAAGAAGCGGAAGAAGCTTTGAAAGATTACGAGAAAAACGTGCACCGTTTTCAGTTTTTAGCAGAATATAAAAACTATTACGAATTCTATTCCGAACTTGAAAGCCAAAGAGGAAACTACAAAGCGGCTTATGAATACCGGTTGCTCTACAACCAGAAGTTTGAAGAATACAGTGCCGAAGAAAATGCGAAAGAGTTGGTGAGACTGCAATTCCTGTATGATCTGAACAAAAAGAATGAAGAAATAGCGATTCTGAACCGGAATAAAAAGCTTCAGAATGACAACAACATCAATCAAATGACAATCCAAAACCTGTTGATAGGAAGTGTCGCGCTGTTGGTTGTCTTGCTGATTTTTATTTATGCACGCTACAAAGACCGCGTTTCGTCCAATAAAGTGATTCTTTCGAAAAACAAAGAATTGGAGCGCTTATCCATTGTAGCGAGTAATACCAATAACGGAATCACGATCACGAACCCGCAGGGAGTGATTTCCTGGATGAATGAAGGTTTTGTGCGATTGTACGGCTGGAATTCATCGGAAGAATTTCTTTCCGCCAAAGGAACGAGTATTTACGATGTAAGTGGATTGACGCGGGCTGAGATTTCATCGTTTATCGAAAAGTCGGTTGAAAACAAGGAATCCATCGTTTTCCAGGCGTTTAAAGAATTGAAAAACCAGGAGCAGAAATACATTCAAACTTCTTTGACACCGGTTTTTGACGAACAGAACGAGTTGAAATTTTTGGTGTTTGTAGATACGGACATTACGGATTTGCTGGAAGCACGAGAATTGGCAATCCGGGAGAAGCGAAAAGCAGAAAACGCACTCAAAACCCAGGAATTGTTCCTGGCGAATGTCAGTCATGAAATCCGGACTCCGATGAACGGAATCATTGGATTGACCAGGCAGTTGAACGACGAGAATTTATCCGAAAACCAACGGGAAATTGCGCATACGCTGAATCTTTCTGCCAATGGATTACTGCATGTGGTGAATGATTTGCTGGATGTGTCTAAGATCAGAGCCGGGAAAATGTCTTTTGAATACGTGCGTTTTTCCCTGAAAGACTTTCTGTCCAATTTCGTTAACTCGATTGCTTACCGCGTAGAGGAAAAAGGCTTGACGTTGCAGCAGGATTTTCACCAGAATCTCCCTGATTTTGTAATTGGAGACCCGGTTCGTTTGAACCAGATTCTTTTGAACATTGTCGGGAATGCGATCAAATTCACCATTGACGGAAGTATTACCTTGCGTGTTCATTCCATTCTCCACAGAAAAAACATGGAGCGGATTTCCTTCGAAGTACAAGATACGGGAATCGGGATTCCGGAAAACAAGCAGGAATTTGTCTTTGAGAACTTCACGCAGCTGGAAGATCACCGCACGCGTACTGTTTCCGGAACCGGTTTGGGATTGGGAATTGCAAAATCATTGGTGGAAGCCATGGGAGGAAACGTTGCGCTTTTCAGTAAGGAAGGTTGGGGAACTACCTTGTCGTTTGAACTGGATTTTGAACTTCATACGATCCAGGTTGAAACGAAAAAATCGGATCAGGAAGACATTGTTCTGGTAAAAGATCTCAGCGGACTTCGCGTATTACTGGTCGAAGACAATTCAATCAACCAGCGTGTTATTCTCTACGATCTGAATAAGTGGAATGCAACAGTTGTGGCGGTAAGTAATGCCCTGGATGCCATTGCCATTTTAAAAGACCAGACTTTTGATGTGATTCTGATGGATTACTACATGCCGCGAATGGATGGAATGGAAGCAACCCGGTTTATCCGCTCAAAATTTCCGGAACCAACCTGTTCCATTCCGATCATTGCAATTACGGCTTCGGCGATGGTTGGCGACCAGAACAAATTCATCAATGCAGGAATGAACGATTACATTTCGAAACCGTTTAATCCCGAAAAGCTTTACCAATTGCTCGTTAAATGGGGATATCAGAACAACCTGATATTCTCGGAAACCAAACAGACGGATCATACTGCGGAAGGATTGCTGGATTTGACTCTTTTGGAAGAACGGGCAGAAGGAAACGAAGAATACCTGCGTGAGATGTACGGAGCCTATCTCGAAATGATGCCCGAATATTCCATCGAATTGATTCACTTTTTTGAAGATGAAAATTGGGAAGAGCTGCGCAAACAAGCACATCAGATTTTAAGTCCGGCTCGTCTTTTTGGAATGCATACTACGGCAGAATTGTTACTGAAACTCGAGAAAGATCTGCAATTGAGCAAAAACGAAATGAAGATTTTGGTTTCTCAGATTGTTGATCAGATCCAGATTTGCGGAAAATTGATCCGTGATGAGTTAAGACGCATCGAATCGAAAGAATCTTAGGTCAGTCCGTCTTCGTTCAGGATTTTTACAAAATGAAAACCTTTCGGAGCATATCCCTGGTTGTAATAAAAGCGGTGAGCCTTGAAATTATTCGTGTAAGCATCCAGCGCCATGATGTTACAGTTTAATTCCTGCGCTTTTTCTTCCAGGTAGTGTTGAATGAGTTTTCCGGCTCCGGTTCCTCGTGCACTTTGGGAAACAATCACGTTGTCAAGTTCGAGATAAGGTCCGCACCAAAGTTTTGTTCCAAGCCAATATCCGCTGATCGCTAGACACTTTTCCTGCTCAAAAACTGCCACCTGCGCATACTTGTTCGGAAGCATATCCAGGAGCATTTTTCGATAATTTTCAACTGTCAGATCAGGATAGAGTTCCTGCAAAACAGAAAGATGAGGTAGCATTTCCCCGATGGTTTTTAATTCACGGATTTCCATGATATAAGAATTACGAATTACGAATTACGAATTACGAATTACGAATTACGAATTACGAATGATTAAACTTTTAAACTCTTGAACATTTTTTAATTAGGAATTAGGAATTAGGAATTATCTCAAATTGTGTTCAAACAACTCCAAAATCCTCCTGTATTCGTCAACCCATGCAGGAGTAAACGTGAATCCGTGTGCTTCGGTTGGGAAAATACTCAATTGGAAGTTGGTTTTCCCCAATTCAATAAAACGTTGATTCAAGCGCACAATATCCTGGAATTGTACATTGTCATCGACCATTCCGTGCAGCATCAACAAAGGCTTTTTCAGATTTTCAGCAAAGTAAATCGGACTGCTTCTTTTATAAGCCTTCGGATCTGTGGA
Source organism: Fluviicola sp. (assembly GCF_030151805.1). Classification (GTDB taxonomy): domain Bacteria; phylum Bacteroidota; class Bacteroidia; order Flavobacteriales_D; family Crocinitomicaceae; genus Fluviicola. Next base: position 5,594 of record NZ_JASLCN010000151.1, on the reverse strand, counting down.
AGGATAATTCAGAATATTGCTCGTGTACTCGTGATTGTAATGAGCCCAATCCGTCACAGCTCTCAATGCAGCACCGCAATTGAATGCATCCGGTGTTTTGAGTAAGCCCATTAAGGTGATGAAACCACCGTAGCTTCCGCCGTAAATCCCGACTCTGTTTGAATCGATAGCGACATTTTTAACCAGGAAATTCTTCGCATCTATATAATCGTGCAGATCGCGGTTGCCCATGTCGCGGTAAATATCCGTCCTCCAATCACGTCCGTAACCCTCACTGGCTCTGTAATCGACATCCAGAACCGTGTAGCCTTTTTCGGTGAGCAATTGATGAAACAGCATCTCACGTTGATAATAACTCCAGTAATGATGTGCATTTTGCAGATATCCCGCTCCGTGAACAAACAAAACCGCCGCACCGTTCGGTTTTTCCGGTTTGTAAATGCGCGAATAAATGGTTTTTCCGTCGGAAGAAGAAATTGGAATGATTTCAGGAGTCAGGAGTTGCAGTTTATCAAATTCAGGCAAAGTACTTTTCGTAACAGGAATCAATGGTTGATTCGGGAGATTCGGAACAATGCATAATTCCCAGGGGTGGGTGGTGGTCGAATAACGAATCGCCCACGTTTTTTCATCCGGAGACAAAACCCATTCAATTCCGAATTTTCCTTCAAACAAAGGTGTAACCTGGTTGGATTTCAAATCGAGTTTGTAGCCGTTCCGAACACCCGGATGGATTTTATTCGCAATGAAATAGATCGTTTTCATATCCCGGGAGAAAAAGCAATCATGCACTTCCCAATTTCCGGAAGTCAATGCTCTTTTGCTTTTGGATTGAATATTCATGGAGTATAGGTGCGAATAACCGCTTTGCTCGCTTTGAAAGATGAATTCGGAAGCATTGATCCAGGCTAAAGTTCCGTCGGCTTCATTCCATTCGGAAATTCCCGGCCCGCCGATCCACGCTTCATCGTGCTGGTGATCCAATTCGCTTAAAGTTCCTGTCCCGAGATCCAGCAGGCAAATCCAGCGATCCTTGTTGTCAAAAGCCCGGATGTCGACCAAGGCATTGTTTTCCTGCGGATTCATTACCGCCTGGTGAAAACAAAGCTCCCTGTCATTTGGAAACAAACCGCTGGAACCGTATTCCGCTAAATAGGCCGGTTTTTTGCGGATGTCGCTCAAAGAAGACGCACTCACAAAATAAACACTGTCTTTTTCAAGGTCAAAAATTCCCATTCGCGTATTGGGCTCCAGGTTGCTCACTTTCGGGCGCGCCTGCCGGTTTTGTGTAAATCCGTCCTGTGTAATATGCGCTTCGTAATGGGTGTTCGGAGCATCGGAATCCGTTGTGAGAACAAACGAAACAAAACGACCGTTTTCACTGACAGTGATTTTTGAGACGTATTCGCTTTTAGAATAGTAAATTCCGGAAGGAAGTTTTCGATTGGGTTGTTTTTTGTTCCAATCCTTTTTTGTGTTTTGCCATTGAATATAAGTGAACAGTTCTTTCTGCTGTTGAATCAAAAAGCTGGAATCACTTTTCTCCGTTGGTTTACTTCCCTGTATAAAATTGGTAACTTGAGTCATGCTTCCTGCAAGTGCATTGTAGGAAAAAACGTTTGAGCGAAGGATAAAATAAATCAGTGGGGAATTCTTCCATTGAAAGACCTCTTCCACAGGATCACTTCCGGAATAGACCACTGTTTTTTTCCTGGTTTTGAAATCGTATCTGAACAAATTTCCGGATTCAATAAAATAATGAACAGCAGCTAATTGCGGATGATTGTTTAAAGTAGGAGTCCAGGAATACTCGCCGTTGACTAAAGGGATTTTTACTGTTTTTTGTTGTTTCAGGTTGTAAGCATACAAACTTCTTCCGGGTTCTTTGCCCGGATTCCAGTCAAAAACCACCGATTCGTTGTCGATTGACCAGCGGATATTTTGCGGAGAAAATCCCACAAATTCTTCCCCTTTCATGATCTCTTCCAGGCGAATGGTTTGGGAGTTGCTTTCAGGAACAAAACTCAGTAAAAGAAAGAAGAGCAAAAAGATATTAGTATGCATAATAAGGATGTTTGCGGTATTTTTTTTCAAAATTTCGGGCCATTGCCTGCATGGAAGTTTTCGGATGAGTTGAAATAACCTCGAAAACGGTTCGTAATTCCCGAACCAGCTCCGGATATGCGTTCAGGTAATGTTTTTCGATCATGCGTAAGGCATGGTATTTCAAAGCCGGAAGCGCTTCCGGATCATGCAGAAAGAGGAAGAGTTTATCGAGCAATTCCCCGTTTTCAGAGCAGGAAAAAGGAGCATAAACCAACGTATTGGATAGGTTTCGCTGAACGGAATGGTTGCTTGTATGGAGCAATGTATGAATCATTAACCCGAAGAGCTCTTTGGTCATGAGTTCCGGGTGCTTTTCAAAGAAATGATACGCAATCCAGGAAGAATATTCCGGAAAAGGGTATTGATCAGAAGCAATTTCCTGAAAAATGGCAGTGCGGAACGGTTCATCTTTTTCCAAAAGCTTCGTAGCCGATTTGAAATCGCGCTGTGTTCTGAATTCCGTCAAAAACTCTTGTGCTGTATTCATTCTTTTTCTCCGGGTGATATAAAAATCGCTTCGGTTTTATTATTTCTCGTTCAAACTTAAATAAACAGGTAAATGATCGGAATAACCACCCTGATAATAATCGCCGCCGTAACTGGAATTCGGTTTTTGATTCCCGTCCTCAAAAGTGTATAAAAGCTTCGGATTGCGGACGATAAATGCATGATTCCGATCAACCTCAAGCCCGGATTGCCCTTGAAGCAATCCCTGGGAAACGATTAACTGGTCGAAAACATCCCATTGACGCTCGTGAACCACTGTTCCTGCTCCTTTTTTGTGTTCTTCTACCAACAGGTTGATCAGATCGCCGGGTTTTTGTTCGTGTTGTCCTTTGGCACGAAGAATTTCCCGGATACTCGGATCTTCCGGCGTGTCGTTGAAATCTCCCATCACGATGATATTTGCATCTTCGTTAAACCCCAGAATTTCATCAATTTCTGCCCGAAGCAGGCGAGCAGCGGTATGTCTGCGGTTTTCAGATTCCTTGATTCCTTCTCTTCGTGAAGGCCAGTGATTGACAAAGAAGTGAATTTCATGGTCCGAAACAAGGCCTTTGATATGTAGAATATCACGCGTCCGGAAATACGGTTCATCTTCCACGAGAACAATTAGTTTTGTTTCCAGTTGGGTTTTCAAAAACCGGCTGTCGTAAACAAATACACAGTCAATTCCGCGTCTGTCCTCCGAATCGAAATGCACGATCTTGTAGGGAACGGAGCTCAGTTTTTCTGTCCGGATCAAATCTTCGACCACTTTCCGGTTTTCAATTTCCGCCATCCCGAAAGCCAGGGGAGTAGCTCCGTTTGCCAGCAGCAACGCTTCCGAAAGCCGGTTTAACTTTTCAGAATAGCGTTCATGATCCCACTCTTTATCTCCTTCGGGAGTGAATTCTTCATTTCCCTGGAGTTTCGGATCGTCAATCGTGTCGAACAAGTTTTCGACGTTGTAAAAAATGACAGGATGTTTACTTAAAGGTTGCAACATATGTTTTGAATGAATCGAAATCAAATATAAGCAATGTCATTTGAATCAATTCACCGGGTAGAGGAGAGGTAAAAGCAAAATGGCTTGTCCGCGAGTTTAGGTGATTTTTTAAATTGTCTGCTGAACGCTTGCGCCATCGCTAAAGCTATTGGCGACATGCGATCAGGGTTGGCGCATTACACAGACTCCGACAGAGTCGGAGCGCAGAGCTGATTTTAGCTATTTCATCTGCGCAATCCGCGTGATTTGCGGGAAAGGTAATATGTCATCCGATGCGGGCATTGGATCACCTGTGTTTTCATACATCACTAAACAAAAAAGCCCGGAATAGTCCGGACGCTTTCAGGTATTTTATTTGAGATGACGGAACCTCAATCAGGGATTGATGTAAAAACGTCTGGATTGTTTCGTTGTTTTTCCCGTATCGTCCGTTACTTCAACATGTAAATAAAATTCTCCGGTTACATTCGGTAATGGAAAATTGGTATTGATCGTTTGCTTTTTTTCTTTCTTTTTCAGATTCGTTGTTTCGTAATTGGTGAAATCAGGATCTGAAATTCCGGCTGCATCTCCAAAGTAGTAACGGTGAGAGATAATCCCGCGATCGTCTTCCATTTCTACATGAACCGTGAATTGCTGATTGACCTGGTAATGAGAATCCTCCGTTGGAGTCAGAATATTGATAGTCGGGTATTTTTTGTCTTTACAGGATGAAATGCTTACAATCAGAAAAGCAGCCAGTAACAATTGAAACGTTTTTTTCAACATAGATGAAGGGTTGATTTTAGTAAAACAGATTATTTTTCATTGTAGTAATAATGACCAAAAATAAGGAGAAAAATTCCATGTTGATTCAAACTACCTACTTCTTCTTTTTTTGATAATCAATAATAGGGCGAAATGCAGGACCAACAGGATTCCGAATGTTATTCCCTGAAGAGTTAAGCCGGCATAATTAAAAGGATAACCGTCATTAAAGAAAAATCCCCAAAGAATGATCACAATCCAGAAAAGACTAAGCGTATTGCAAATGAGGAGCAAGATAGTTTTCTGCTTCGTCAATATCCATAAAGAAAAGGCATACGCCATAAAACCTCCGGCACCGATTATCCGGAGAAGGCCTGTAAAGGGCCAGTGCATTACTTTGAACAAGTACCCGATAGCAAAGATTGAAAACCAGATAAATGCAATTTCCGGTCGGAATAGAAGTGTTTTCTTCTCATCTGTGTTGATTTCATCCAGTAACTCTTCCATAAATGATTGTGTATAGTTGCAAAAGTACAAAATACAAAAAGCGAATACAGAAAATTCCATATTCGCTTTAAGTGAATCAACGGATTCGTTATTGGAAAGAATAAGTCTCTGTCAAAAATTGCTTCAGAGAAGTAGGTTTTCTGCCTAAAAGCTCTTCCAGGTGCGTATTCGGAATGTCGAAATCACCGTCTTTTGTTGCAGTCGCGAACCCGATTGTAAACCCGATCAGGTGTTCCGGAACTCCTGCTTCTGTCAATGCTTTTGAAAAATCAGTTACCGGGACGTCGTTATAAGGAACTGTTTTACCCGAAATCTCGCTCAACAGATCAGCAACATCCTGGTAGGAATAACTTTCGGTATTGGAAATTTCGTAAATCTTGTTTTCATGTCCTTCGCCTGCCAAAATATTCGCTGCTGCTTCCGCAATGTCTTTTCTCACCGCATAAGGAACCTTTCCGTTTCCTGCCGGAAGATTGATTCCTGTTTCCAGAACCCGCTCTCCGAGAAATACCGGAATCACGTCTGCATACAAATTATCTCTCAGGAAAGTATACGTCAAACCGGAGTTCAAAATGTGTTTTTCCGTATCGAAATGCTCTCCCATGATTTGATTCAATGCCGATTGTTCGAAATGCTGCATGGAAACACCCGTGTAAATGAGGTGTTTTACTCCTGTTTCTTTTGCTGCGTCGATTACTCGTTGGTGTTGACCCAACCGATCATTGAAATCGTTGGAAGAGATCAA
>NZ_JASLCN010000147.1 GCF_030151805.1 Fluviicola sp. | reverse complement strand
TGTAACCATATAAGGTCCGGCCACTGTGTACGTATGACTCATTGTTGAAGGTGCGTTTGTCAAAATGGTTCCGTCTCCGAAATTCCAGGAATATGAATCAACGTTTTGCGGATTCAATACCGTGAATGTATAAGTCGGCATGTTGTTTTGAACAAACATGGCACTGTTTGCAGTAGGAATATTATTTACTGTTACGTTCACAGAACCAATTCCTGTACATCCGTCAGCATTTGTAACATACACCACATATGGTCCGGTCTGGGTAACTGTTCTTGTTTGAGTTGTTACCAAAGATCCGCTCCAAACATACGTTGCACCAGGGTTTCCTGCATCCAGGATCAACGATTCTCCTTCACAGATTGTTGTATCATTCCCTAATTGTACAGAAGGGTTTACATTCACGATGTCTACCGTTTCAATTTTCTTCGCACAAGAAGTACTTCCGTTGTTACTCATCCAAACATCGTATGTTCCCGGTTGAATTCCTGTAAAGATTACATCATTCCCCCACACAGACGGAGTTACACTTTGAGGAACCAATGCAAACTTACATTGAGAACTTGAAATCTGCCAGTCAGAAATTGCCTGACGCATTGCATCTCCACCTGTTGCAGCACTGAAAGCGTGTTTCCATGTGGAAGTATTCGCACTCATATAAGCTGCCGGCATTTGGATATTGGAGAAGATCGTTACTCCGTCAATAGACAAGCTTGCTTTTCCGGCAATATCAATTTTGAAAATCACTTGAGCATCTGTTTTCAATTTCCATGCAGCCGAGTTCGTGCTGTAATAAAGTGTTGAGGCTGCCGTAGGGAAAACAGCCGTGCTGCTCACACCTCCTGTATTTCCATAAACCAGGTAAATTCCAACTGCATTCGGGTTATTTCCTGCTGCATCGAATACCAATCTTAACTTCGAACCGCTACCGTTATGGTTTGCATTGTTTGCAATATCATCAGCGAATGAATACGTAATTCCGTCTGCTCCTCCCGTACCGAACGTATTGATCGGTTGGTCAGCAGTCATTTTAAACTTCATAATAAAGGAGTTGTTCGCTCCCAATGTAATTGCCGGGTCCTGAATAATTGCAGAAGCACCTGCAATACTTGTTGCAGATGGTGTAATTACCATTCTTCCTCCTGAAATTGCTGCTCCACCTTGTAACGTTACATTCGTCAGGTTTCCTGTGGTTGCAAACGGATTTGAGTAAATAAGTGTTTCAGTCGGTTCAAAAATATCCGACAACGTAACGATTCCACCTAAGTTGTTGCAGTCATAATCTACAACCGCCACATCAGCTCCGAATCCGACTACTACATTCAAAGGCAATGAATCAACCTGGTCCGGACAGCTGCTGCTTCTGACTTTGTAATAAATCGTGTATACGCTGTCAGCTCCCGGAACAAAGTTGTACGTATTTGTAGCGTTCCATGGTTGCAATACAGCTCCGGTGCTACTCAGGAATTGATATTCCCAGGTAGAGCCTCCATTGATCAATGCAGGAGCAACAGTTGTTGTAACCGTGACAGGAGATCCCGGTGCACAAATCTGATTCGGAGTATATGCCGCTGAGCGGTTTACTTTAGATAAAGGAGAAACAAAAGCTGTTGTTGTGGCTGTACAACCAAAAGAGTTTGTCCCCGTGATTGTATAGGTTGTTGCATTTGTTGGATTAGCCGATACCGTATCATTGTTCGCTACGTTCAATCCGGTAGACGGAGCCCAAACAAATGTCGTTGCCGGACTTACGTCCGATACGATTAACTGTACGTTATCACCCGTACAAAAAGCAATTTGCGGAGTATTGACCGTCAAATTCGGAACTGCATTTACATTTACGGAAGCTTCTTCAGAAGTATCTCGGTCATTGGTTGCCAAACACGTGGTAATTGCGCGAACATTTACTGTTTGGCTTGGAGAAGTTGAAAATGTAGCATTCGTTGCAGAAGCATAATCTGTCCATCCGGAACCACTGTTGTATTGCCATTGATAACCGAAACCGGTATTGAATGATCCGCCTGTCAAACTGAAATTAACCGCTTGTCCGGGACAAATTGACGTATTGTTGGCAACTGCTGTAGCATGAGCCGGAGTTCCCGTACAGCCCGGAGCAGCCGTCCACTCCAATTGTACATTCGGAGCCCATGTTCCGCGTGATGTAGCTGATGGCGGTGATAAGGGATCCGGGTTAATGGTCGCGTTACCATAATAGATCGTTCTGTTATCTGTTCCGTACGACGTATAACGCCAAAACGAACTTGTCGAAGATCCTGCCTGGTTTTCATCCACTCCGATCACAATATTATCTACACCATTCCATTGAAAAGGAGTTGTTAATGTGATTTCCAACCAGTTTCCCGTTGCAGGGAAAGTGACTGTTCCTGAAAAACAGTTTGTTAATCCTGCTGCAGGAATCCAATCTGTATTGGAAGTGAAATTCACCTTATTCGTGTGTCCTAAATAAACGGTCCATCCCGTTGAGTTTGCGGATCCTCCTGAACTGTAATAATAGCGGACCTTCGTAATTGACCCGATCCCGTTTCCGCCGGCTGCAATAATATCGGATGCCTTGTAAATACTTTGAGAGTAATGGTACGCATTCGCCGCATTTACCGGAGCATTGTTTGTTGTTGTGGTAGCGGTACCAACCGTAACCATCGTTTGAGCAGAAGAAAAGAAAGAAGTCATTGCTAAGGTAAGTCCGAAAGTGTACTTACCTAAAAGAAGACTTCTACGCATTTTGTTAAAAGTTAGTTGTTTCTTCATAAGTAATTTATAGTTTAATTTTCAGCTAACATATGGAAATAGCATACTTTCTGTCAAAAAAGAGAAAGGACAAAAAGGAGACAATTAACTTTTTGTTAAATTTTAGTACTATTCGATTATTATTGCTAATAATTTAAACGCATTACACTGATAATCAGCACGAAATTCATTCTATCCTGAAGTCTGACTTTAATCTTGTCCCAATATTGGGAAATGGGGTTTTGGGGAAATTGGAAAATACAGGCAAAAAAAAATGCGGACAGAAATACATCCTGTCCGCACTCTTCTTTTCTAGTTGTTATTATTGAATCACTAATTTAATAGTGCTTGTTTTGCTTTCATTCTGAACGCGTACGAAGTAAACTCCCGGAGTCCAGCCCTGAACAGACAATTCTGTTTGAGCATCCAATTTTTCAATGGTAGAAACCAACGTTCCTGTAGTTGAATAAACTGTTGCAGATGCAGCTACTGTTTCAGGAATTGAAATCGTTACTTTATCCGAAGCCGGGTTCGGGTAAACGCTCAATCCTTCGATTCCGTTTTCTTCGATTCCTGCCGTACTTGTAACAACGATTGTTTGAATCACCGTTTGTGTTCCACACTCATTTGTCAAAGTTGCTGTAACCATGTATGGTCCGGCTACTGTATACGTATGAGTTGCTGTAGAAGGCGCATTTGTCAAAGTAGATCCGTCTCCGAAATTCCATGAATATGAGTCAACGTTTTGCGGATTCAATACCGTGAATGTATAAGTCGGCATGTTGTTTTGAACATACAATGCACTGTTTGCTGCAGGGATATTATTTACTGTTACGTTCACAGAACCGATTCCTGTACATCCGTCAGCATTTGTAACATATACGACGTAAGCACCTGACTGTGTTACCGCTCTTGTCTGAGTTGTAACCTGAGAGTTACTCCAAACATAAGAAGAACCAGGATTTCCTGCATCTAAAGTAAGTACTTCACCCTGACAAATCGTTGTATCATTTCCTAATAATACAAGCGGGTTCAGGTTTTCTACTACAATCGTTTTGATTTTCTTAGCACAAGAAGTTGAGCTGTTACTGCTCATCCAGATGTCGTATGTTCCAGGCTGAACATTTGAAAAAGTCAACCCTGACTGCCATGTTGCCGGTGTTTGGTTCGCAGGAACCATCGCAACCTGAGAAGTCGGTGCAGTAACTACTACATTTGAAATTGCCTGGCGCAATGCATCACCACCAGTTGCTGCACTGAATACTTGTTTCCATGTGGACGTATTCGCATTCATGTAAGCTGCAGGCATTTGAACATTGGAGAAAATAGTTACTCCGTCCAAAGTCAAACTTGCTTTTCCAGCAACATCAATTGTCAATACTACCTGAACATCTGTCATCAATTTCCATCCTGCTGTATTGCTACTGTAATAAAGCGTTGAAGTAGCTCCAGGAGTAACTGATGTAGCACTCACACCACCTGTGTTTCCATAAACCAAATAGATTCCAGGTGAATTTGAGCCATTTCCTGCAGCATCAAATACCAAACGCAATTTAGAACCGCTACCGTTTTGGTTTCCTGTATTGGAAATATCATCTGCGAAAGAATAAGTCAAACCGTCTGCGCCACCTGTATTAAATACATTAATCGGTTGGTCAGCAGTCAGTTTAAAGCTCAATGTCATAGCATTATTTGCTCCTGTGTGGAAATTCGGATCCTGAATGATCGCAGAAGCACTTCCAATACTGGTTACAGACGGTGTAATAACCATTCTTCCACCGGTAATTGCTGCTCCACCTAGTAAAGTCACATTCGTCAAATCAGTTGTTGCATTAGCAAAAGGATTAGAGTAAACCGTATTCATGGTTACCTGCCCAAAACTGTTGCTCAAAGTAACAGCCCCTCCAAGGTTATTACAATCGTAATCTACCACATTCACTGTAGCACCGAAACCAACTACAACAGAGATCAAGCTTGAGTCAATTGCATCCGGGCAAGTTGTAGAACGCACATCGTAATAGATTTTGTAAACGCTATCAGCACCTGGTACAAAATTGTAAGCACCGGTCGCATTCCATGATTGCAACTCAGCACCATTCGCACCGATGAAACGGTATTCATAAGAACCTCCTCCGAAAAGAACCGCAGGTGCCGCAGATGCCGTCACTGTTACCGGAGTTCCGGGAGTACAGATTGTAGAAGGAGAATAGCTTGCGGTTTTGGTGATTTTAGAAACCGGAGTAACCATTACTGTTGCAGTATCTTTACAACCTGCCAAATCCGTACCGATTACAGTATACGTTGTCGGGTTAGCCGGGTTCGCATTCACCGTATCGTTATTTGCAACATTCAATCCTGTTGCAGGAGCCCATGCATAAGTCGCCGCACCGTTTGCGATTACCTGTGCCGGAGTTCCTGTACAATATGCTACAGCAGTGTAATTTGCAGCTACAGTTGGTGCTGCATTTACTGTAATAGAAGCTTCCTCAGAAGTATCGCGGTCATTCGTTGCAGAACAAGTTGTGATTACACGTACGTTTACCGTTTGGGTAGGTTGCGTGGAATAAGTCGTATTCGTTGCAGACGGATAATTAGTCCATCCCGCACCGTTATTGTATTGCCATTGGTAAGTCAATCCGTTTGCGAAATCAGAACCTGTAAATGACAAGTTAACCGGAGAAGTACTGTTGGAACAAATAGTCGAAACAGAAGTATTTGCCGTTTTATGTACAGGAGTTCCCGCACATGCAGGCGCGATCTCATGAACAAATTGAGCTTGAGGAACATACGAAAAACGGTCGATGCCAGCCGGAGGAGATGCCGGGTTCGGGTTATTACTGTCACTGTAATAATTCATAGAACGGTCTGCACCTGTACTATGAGATCTCCAGTTAATCGTTGAATAACCCGATGTGTTTTCATCAACCGCAACTACCACATTGCTCACACCATCCCAAATAAAAGGAGTCGACAAAGTGATTTCCATCCAGGTATTCGCTGCCGGAGCAGTTAACGTTCCGGAGAAAACCTGCGTCATACTGGTTACCGGAATCCATGATGCTGTATTCGAAAAACTGGTTTGAGAAGTTGACCCCATGAATACAGTCCATGAAGTAGCGCTTGTAAGAGATCCCGAAGTGTTGAAAAATCTGATTTTTGTAATTCGGTTTACCTGACCGGCAACTGCCGCGTCAAAATCGGACGCTAAATAAATCTGCTGAGAATAAGTATAACCGTAATAACCATAAATAGGAAGATTTCCGGTTGTATTTGTTCCTGTAGCTACACTCGTAGTTACAGTTTGGCCAAACGACATAACAGAACTCAATGTGACAGCAATTGCAATTGCAAGCTTGCCCGACAGAATTCTCTTACGCATTTTGTTAAAAGTAAGTTGTTCTTTCATAAAAAGATGATAAGTTTAATTTGGGGCTAACTTATAGATAATATAAGGTTTTACTAAATGTTTACTGAGACAAAAAGGGGACAAAAGACAGCTCTTGTTAAATACTTAATGCTAAGAAGATTTGGGTGTTTTTATTTTAAACTAAATCGCTTTAATAAAACGCGCGAGGTCGTCCAACGACTCAATATTCAGTTTTTTTCTCAGACGCAGATTCGTCTTTCTCACGGAATCAGGAGAAATTGCTAAAGTCCGTGCCATTTCAATGTTTGACAGATTCAATTTGATCAGGGCAGCCAGGCGAATTTCAGCAGCTGTGATTTCCGGAAATTGGTCGTGAAAGAAATCAAAAAAGCCCGGATTCAGTTTTTCAAACAGTCTTTTGAACTCGATCCAATCGTTTTCCGTCAATAATGAAAAAGACTGAAGGTGGGTCAACATGGATTCTTTCTCCGAATCAGTTCTTACAAACTGGTTCTTCTCAGCTGTTTCAAGTTGTTCACTCAATTCAGAAATCACTTTGTTCTTATCAAAAATGGTCGATAGCAAGGCGCGCATTTCGCGTTCCGTGGCATTCAATTCATCCTCCATTTTCAACGCTCTCAATGTCAAAATCTCTTTATCCTGCTTGCGTTTCCGCTGAATCTGTTTGATAATGATGAAACTGGTTAAACCTAAGATCAGGCAAATCACAAAAAGACCAAGAATGATCAGATCATCCTTTTTCTTCTTTTCCTTGTAGACAATATTTTCTCCCTGCTTCTTTTCAAACTCGATCTGAAATTCAGCATTCTGGATATTCAGAAACTGTCTTTCTTCATCGAGGATTTCTTTGAACGAAATGTATTTCCTGAAATTCGATAAGGCTTTCTTGTCCTGCCCGATTTTCTCGTAATAAACCGTCTTTGTACGATACAAAAGCCCCAGAAGCTGCGGACTTTCCTCTCCTACCATCAAACTATCGAAGGTTTTCATCTTCAAAGCTGACTGGGCAATTTTATTCTCTGCCAAATCCAATTCAATGAGCAAAGCCAGGGCATTTAATTCACTACTTGTCTGCTTGTTTTTCTTACTCATTTGAAAGTCAAGCTCAATAAGCTTGCGCGCTTTCTCATTTTCATTTCTCGTCAAAGCAATGTATCCCAGGTTTCCGGAAAGAATCCCGATCCAGGCATCTATCTTTAATTTTACAGCCTGATTATACGCTTTTTGAAGGTATTTCTCCGAAGTTTGATTGTCCAGTTTATCGCGATAAATCAAACTCAGGGTATTGTAGATCTTGATCTTGCTTTCTTCGGAAGTATTTGGATGATTTAAACTGATTTTCAGGTGTTTTTCCGACAAATCATATCTCCTGAAAAAATAGTAGACATGACCTAAAGCTTCATGAAAAGAAGCTAAATAAGGCTTGTGAGAGGTACAAACATCCTTTTCTTCACGCAGGGTAATGTAAAAGAAATAATAGGCATCCCGGTAATTTTGCCCGTCACTTAACCTGCTTCCTATCGTAAAACAGAATTCGGGAAAATCAGATTCCGCCGCGATTTCATCGTTTTTTGTCAGTTCTTTCAGAAACTGAATCCACTCAACACGACTTGTAAAATCAGCTCCATGATAATTTTCAAAAAGCTTCACATAGGAAAGTCCATTCCCCCGGTGCTCCGAAATAATTCGATTCACACCCCTTTCCGCCGTCAACTTAGCTCCAAACAAGGTAGTGCCAAGAATACAGAAAAAGGTCAGTAAGATTAAGTTCCGGTAAGTTTGTTTCAACGCGTAATTTGTTCAGTCTGATTTTTACAAATGTAAACTATTTCTATTGAGCAAAAAACTTACCTCATCAAATTCACATGTCCTGCAAACTGGAACTTCTCATCGTTGTCATCATCCTTGAAACGAAGAACCCAGGTGTAAAGTCCGTTCTGAACCATACTGCCTCCGTAAGTTCCGTCCCAGCCAACAGCAGTGTCTTTGGATTCAAAGATTACTTCTCCCCAGCGGTTGTAGATGTAAAACTCATAGCTTGCCGGCGAAAATCCTGCTGTCATGATCGGAAGGAAAATGTTGTTGTGCTCGTCTCCATCTGGTGTGAACGTATTCGGAACGTAAAACAACAGCTGGTCTTTCACGATGATTATTCTGTAAGTGGTATCCCGGCATCCCTGGTCCGAAACAACAATCAATTCTACATTGTAATTCCCCACCTGACCAATTGGAAACTGGTGAGTAGGATTCACTTCCTGGGATGTTGAACCGTCGTCAAAATTCCAGAAATTCTGGAAATTTAAGACCGATGTATTTTCGAAATTGGTTGTCGGATCAATGGAAAACACCTGTTGCGGATTGTAGTTGAAGCTTGCAATCGGAAGCGGATCCACACAGATCATATTACTCACCGTTTTCGAGGTAGTACACAAATTATCTGCAGTAATCTTCAGCGTTACATCAAAACAATCGATCCCGGTATAGGTGTGATTCACAATCGAAGGATTCGACAAAATAGTTCCGTCTCCCAGGTTCCATTCCACCACCGAATTCGGATTGGAAGTGCTTTCATTCAGGAACTCCACTTCCAGCGGAAAGCATCCTTTTACGACATCCGAAGAGAACGCAATAATCGGGTTTTCCGTAATACGAACCGCCACCTTTACCGTATCATTCACACACATCGTATCGGCTGGCAAAACGTAAGCAAAATCATAGTCTCCGTTCGGAAGCAAAGATAAATCCAGGATTCCTGTCGGTGCATCAAACTGATTGGTCGGGAAAGCAGAAGTTTCCAGCCAGTACGGATTATTCGTTTGTACTGATCCTGTTGTATACTGATTCAGATCAACAGTTGCACCGGTTGTATTACACAAGTGAAGACTTGTAGGATTTACTCCGGCCGGCTGGCTGTTTACCACAATCTGGAATTGACTCGTATCGTTCTGACAAAATGTTCCCTGTACGACATATTCCAACGTGTTTGACCCGACAGCGCCACTTACGGTTAATAAACCACCACTGGTTAAACTCGCACCTAAACCGTTGTTAACGTCCGCCCAGGTTCCTCCGGCAGTTGTTCCACCTGAAAGCAAATTATTCAAATCCACGACTCCATTGGTTTCACACCAAACTGCCAAACTATCCGCTCCGGCATGTTTCTGAGCTTCATAGGATACAACAATTGCATCTGTTGTTGCACAGTGCGCAGCATTTTTCACCGTTACCTGGTACGTTCCGGCGCTTGTTACATTCAGCGTTTGATTGGTTGAACCGTCATTCCACAAGTAAGTTCCGCCCGCATTATGAGCGTCCAAAAGCAAGCTTGACCCTTCACAAAGTGTCGTGTCCGGTCCCAGATTGACTACAGGAAAACCACTGTAGCTTACAACCACTGTATCATAAGAATAACAAATCGGTTTAAAAGTAATATCGTCCAACAGGAAGTCATTTCCGCCAATGCTGGTATTTTGGTTCAGAATACAGATTTGAGCAGAGGTATTCAAACCGGAGTTCCAGGTTTGAAAAAACTGTTGCCATGAGCAACCGATTACCGGAGTAGTAAAAACACTTCCCAAAGTGCTTCCATTAATGGAAAACTGCAGTTGTGCCACACTTGAATTGGTCAATGCATTGGAAGCCCACGTTCCGAATTGGTAGTCAGTATTCGATTGAACCGGCACATTCTGACACCACACATTGGTTCCCGGAACACCCGAACCATTCACCACCATCATTTGTGTTCCTGGTGCCGGTGTGTGATCCTGGCAGTTGCTGAAATCGTTATGTGCCAGATTCGGATTGGTAGTAACCGCATATGTTCCTTCGTTCGTAAGCAAACCGTAAGTTCCTCCGGTCCCGATAACATAACTCGTTGTGAATCCAGTATTTCCGGATTCAAAATCACCGTTCACAATTTGATTGCTCCCCAATTTCCCCACTTTTACACTATAGGTTCCTGCACTCGTCACGAAGCGTGTTGAACCGGTAGAATTATTGTTCCATTTATAGCTGTCGTAAGGCCCGGAAAGTGCTGCATTCAAAGTAATGGTTTGTCCGGTACACAAGGTTGTATCCGGTCCGAGATTCACTGAAGGAATGTTCCCGATCGAAATAGAAAACGTTGCATTGTCTGCCGGACAAGCTCCAACTGCCGGAACCTGATACGAGAACGTATAAACTCCCTGAGTAAGTCCGCTGGTATTGAAAACACTCGTTCCTGCATTAAAACTTCCGGATGGAGGCGTTGTTGTTTCCACCCAGGTTCCTGAAGGAGAAGATCCCGCAGATAAAAAACTGTTTAGCGTAATTACAGGCCCTGGCCCGCAATAATATGCGCCATTGTCGAAACCGGCAGAAAGCGGTTGTGAAACGGTAACGGTAAACATTTTCTCGTCCGAACAACCGGCTGTACCTCCATAAGCGTATAGCGTCTGAGTAGACGTGATCACTTGTCCCGCATTGTAGCTTATCCCGGTTCCACCCGAACCGGTATAGTATTTTTCGTTTCCGGCAAGCGTTGTTCCTGTAATAGCCGGAAGCGTATAGGATGTACAAGCCTGCACATTCGCAATCGGGTTTAAAACAGGCGTATTTGTCAGTGAAACGGTAATTTGAGCCGTAGAATCACTGCATCCTGTGGCATTGCTGATCGTGTAAGTATACACTCCGTTGGTATTTGTTCCGGGAGTAAACGTTCCCTGATATCCGTTCGTTAAAGCCGACGGACCTGTCCAAACTCCCGTGTGGGACATACTTCCGGGAATTTGCGAAAACAAATGATGTGTTCCCGCTCCGGCACAGGCAGTTAAATTCCCTGTCAAGGGAACCGGATTACATTGCGCAAGTTTCAGGTCATCAAACCCGACATCGTTTCCCGGACCGCCGGGAATGTTGGTAATGATTTCAAACGAAATACCGGTTGTTGGCGCAGTAAAAGCTGTCATGGTAATGTCATTCCAGGCTCCGCCGCTGAGTACATTCTGTGTTAAAACAATTGTTCCGGACGCATCCTTGATATTGATTGTCAAATCATTGGATCCTGTCCAGGCATCGCGCGTAGAAAAAGAAAAGCGGTATGATTGCCCGACACACAAATTGGTGAAGGGTTGATTGTAGATCAAACCCGAAAAACCATCCACGATATTCAGATACATTCCTCTCGATCCTGTTCGGATGCAGCCTGCATAAGTTTGTGGCGTATTTTGATAAGTAGTTCCAGGAATGATATAAGGAATGACCGTCGTATATTCGTATGAATCCGAGAAAATAGTATTCCAGTTACATTGAGAAAATGAAGGAGAGCTCATTCCCAGTGCAGCCAAAAAACAAAAGTGGATTGATTTCGAGAGACTTTTGAATATCATTGTTGTAGTTTTAGAATGATAAACTTCAAAAGTAGGTTAAGGTTGTCTGATGTTATTGGGACAAACACGGGACAAATCGCTATAAATAAGACGAAATGTTGGTTATAAAACAAAATAGCAGCCATTTTAACAAAAACAGCTGCTATTTAATTAAAAAGATTGTTTTTCGATTTTATGCTTTTACCGGATAAATCGTATTTATTACAAACTCCAGTATTCCAAATCGTTGATTTTTCCTTTATAAATTCCTTTGATATCGACAAAAACTCCCTGTCCGTCTTTCATAATCGACTTGAAGTAATTTTCGTCCAGGTGCTTATAATCTTTGTGATTTACCGCTACAATGATCGCGTCGTAGTTTTGTCCGATCTCCACCAAACCAACTCCGTATTCGTGTTCCATTTCTTCAGAAGATGCATGC
>NZ_JASLCN010000098.1 GCF_030151805.1 Fluviicola sp. | reverse complement strand
GTCGAATAAACAATCATTGTCAACGGCTTTGAAAGAATTGGAAGAACAGGGATTGTTGATTAAAACGACCATTAATCTGAAACCTTTGCACATCGAATACCATTTATCGGAGAAAGGTCATTCGTTGATTCCTGTTTTCCGCCAGCTGGAACTCTTGTCCTGAGATTCTTTCTGTAGTACGTCTAAAGACTGTTCTGCGAACCTCTGCGCTCATCAGAGGGATAACAAATACTATAATTAATAGCTCACTCCTTCATCCAGGTTTGTTTCAAACGCTCAAAATCGTTCGGCCAAATTGGTTATATTTGATCTCAGAGTAATATGAAAAACATGTTCACGATACAAGACATCCAGGCAGCACATTCAAAAGTAAAATCCGGGGCAGATTTCCCGAATTATATTCAGGAGCTGATCAAATTGGGAGTGAAAGCGTATGAAACTTTTGTTTCAGACGGACATACGGATTATTCCGGTGAGGGTGCTTATGAAGTTTCATCCGTAGCAAAATACGAAGAGCTGACTATTCAGGATGAAAGCAACGAGGAGCAATTCAAAGCAGATTTGAAAGCGCATCAACAGGGAAAAACGGATTACCCGACTTTTTGTAAAGATTGTGCTGATTCCGGAGTGGAAAAATGGATTGTGAAGATGAACGGAATGACTTGTACGTATTATGATAAAGCCGGAAATGAATTACTGATAGAAATCATTCCTCATTAATCCGTATGGCATGAAACTGTTTTTGAAATTTGCTTTTCTTCTGCTTTTATGCAGTTCTTGTTCTACCAAAAACCGGTTGTACGTCGTGTTGGATGACGGTTTCGGAGTCGATGTGGGAGATCCGGTAGAATTGAATAACCTCAAAATCGGAACAATCGAAGAGATTCATTTTACCAAATACTACAAAGTGTGTCTCACGATTGGTATTGTGGACGAAACCCTCCGGATTCCTGCGGACAGTAAGTTTTATTTCCTGATTAATGCGCTGGAAATAGAAGCAGGAAAATCAAACCGTTTTCTGAAGCAGTCAGATACTGTGTATGCGGTTCCTCAAACAAACTTCCAGATAAACAAAATACTCGATGAGGTTTCAGAATTTAGAGACAATTCGATACAAGTCAGAGAGCAAGACACCATTGTCCGTGAGCTGAATGAACTGAATGAGGAAATGCAGAAACTGAAAGAGAAAATCAATCCGGAAGGAAAGTGATTTTTCAATTGAAGGGTTTTATTTGTTCAAATGTTCAAATGAAATTTGATTAAATAGCTTTTCATTTATTTTGAACCGTTTTAACTCTTGAACGTTTTCATTTTTCAATTATTAACCATGGTAACTATACTCGAGTATACTACCTCAAAATGCCCTTTTATAGTACAAAAATGATTTGCAATCTGTAAGTTTGCCACTTTACAAAAGAAATGAACTTTACAAAAGGAGTGTTATTGGGATTGACAAGCGGAATTCTTTCCAGCGCGGCCTGTATAACCTATAACGAAATTTACAGCAAGGAATTTTATCTGGATTTCAGTACGATACTTACCACTACGGGAATCGTGTTGTCGAGTATTCTGGGATGTTTGTTGATGTCGATGGGCTATGTCATTATTTCGAAATTGAACAAACCGGTTTTCATTCCCTGGTTGAACATCGTTTACTGTGCCCTGAGTTTTGCAAGCATTATCGGAGTATTGTCATTCAAGCTGCCTTTGGATGCAGAATCTCCTGAAATGTTTATCGGTTTGGCTATTCCGATGCATTTTTTTCCGACCTTGTCCTTTTTGGCTTTGGTTCCATTTTTTTGGAAATTGAAAACAAGTAATTAATTAACAATCAAGAGGAAGCGTTGCTTCCGATATTTAAAAACAGACAAATATGAAACGTCCAGTAACAATTGTAGCAGCTGCTTTTGCAGGTCTAATGCTATCTTTCACAGTCGCAACATCTTCCATTTGGACTTCTGATGCAGTACATTCCAGACTAGGTTTTTCAGTAAAGCACATGGGGCTTTCTGATTTGAACGGAGACTTCAAAGAGTATGAAGTAAAAATGACTGCAACGAAAGAAGATTTCTCTGATGCTAAAGTAGAAGTTTCAGGAGCAATCAACAGTATCAATACAGGAAGTGAAATGCGTGACGGTCACTTGAAAAGTGCAGATTTCTTCGACGCAGAGAAATTCCCGAAATTTACATTCGTAAGCAAATCATTCACGAAAGTGGCAAAATCTAAAAACGAATACACCGTTGTTGGAGATTTGACATTGCACGGAGTAACTAAAGAAGTTACAATGAATGCAGTTTACAACGGAACAATCACACACCCGATGAACAAGAAGGAAGTAAGTGGTTTCAAAATGACCGGAGTAATCAAAAGAATGGATTACGGTGTTGGAGCTACAACTCCTGTAAACGCTGCAAGCGACGAAGTGAAAATCACGTGTGATTTGGAGTTGGTTAAAGAATAAAACATGAAAAAACCTCTTTTTTTTATGGCGATACTCCTCCTGATCGGGGGAGTATTTGCGTTCACTCAGGTGCAAACCTGGAAAGTAGCGAAAGATTACAGCATCGAATTCTCTGCAAAAGGAGTAGACGGGATTTTTAAAACGTTCTCTGCAACGATTAATTTCGATGAGGCAAAACTTTCGGCTTCCAAGTTTGTAATGACCATTGATGTGAATTCGATCAATACCGGAAACGGGATGCAAAATAAACACGCTGCTGGAGATGAGTGGTTCAATGCGGAGAAATATCCGAATATCAAATTCACTTCCTCTTCATTCGAAAAAGCAACATCCGGTTATTCCGTAAAAGGAAAACTGCAGGTAAAAGATGTGACGAAGGATGTAACGATTCCGTTTACGTTTGTCAAATCAGGAGGTAAGGGGAAATTTGTGGCAACATTCACCATTGATCGTTCTGCGTACAATGTCGGAAAATCAGGTGGAGACGTTGGAAACAACATCAAGATAACAGCGACTATTCCGGTTACGAAATAATAGTGACAGGAATAGAAATGTCAGTATGAAATATCTGTAGTAACTATGTGTCCTATGTGACTATTGTGGTAAACAAACCATATAGAACACAATAGGGCACATAGTTTTTAAAACTTATTAAGCCTTGGTAAAGTTTCTATAAACAAGTATCAAAGCCACTTTTTCCGCTTAAAATAAAGCAAGGTTAACGCCGAAGAAGCAACCATCAAGATCACCGCAACGGGATAACCGAAAGACCAGTTCAACTCAGGCATTACCCGGAAATTCATTCCGTAAATACTTGCAATCAAAGTAGGAGGCATGAAAACCACCGAAACTACCGTAAAGATCTTGATGATCTTGTTTTGCTCGATGTTTACCAAACCCATCAACGTGTCCTGTAAATATTCCAATCGTTCAAAACTGAACTGCGTATGCTGAAGCAGCGACATGACATCTTTCATAATCACACGCAAACGCTCTCCGGTGTCGTGATCAATGAAAGGAGAACGCATCAAAGCAGAGATCAAACGTTGTTTGTCCGTAATACTCTCGCGAATCAAAATGGTGTTTTCCTGTAATTCGGCAATTTTACGAAGCGTTTTCTCTTCCGGATCCGACAAACTTTGCACCTTTCTGCTGATTACATTTGTAACGCGGGTTAAACTTTCGATGTAATCGGCATCCAGATCGATACGTGTTTCCAGCAACAAAACCCAGATTTGAGAACCCGAACGAATGAAATCCTGTCGCGCAACCTTGATCTTTTTAACAACTTCTGCAAAGGATTGCAGCTCCACATTGCGAACGGTGAAAAGCGTATTTCCTTTCAATAAAAAAGATACCTGGTGAATCCGGGGCTGTTCTTCTTCCTTGAGAAATCCGCTGTTCGCTTTGATAGAGACACCATCTTCTGAATAACGCGAACTACTCTCAATCTCGACGGCTTCTTTGTAAGTCGGAAGTTTTACCTGGAAGAAATCACAAACGTGTTGCTTTTCCTCCTGACTGGCGTGTAACAGATCAATCCACAGGTAATTGCGGTTCGGATCCAGTACTACTTTTTCAGGATATTTTTCCCAAACCAGTTCATTTTCGTGTGTGTAAAATACGCGAATCATAAGCTTGGATATTGAAATTGAAGAATAACGAGCACAAATATGTCTTTTTTCGCTCTAAATCGAGCCAAATGAACGTTATTTTTCTATAATAAAGGGTGGTTTTGGAATTTCAGAGAGGTATGTGGGGGAAATGTGCTGCTTTGTTTCTGTTCAAATGGCCTGAAAGTCTTACTGCAACTGGGCTAATAGATACATGTCTATTTGTCTTTTTAAGTCATAATCCTGGATTATTGAACATAAAAAAAGAGAGTGGTGAACTAATCCACTCTCTTACCTTGTTATCCCTGAAACTCACTGCGACGTTTATTTCCGGGCATTCACCAACCAAATCGGTTTTTCACGGTCAATTTCTGCCAAACCTCTGAACACCGTACGTGTTGGTTTAGCAGGAATATCTGTGTTCATTAAAGTATTAAATTCCATTTCGCGCCATTTGAAATAGCCGCTGTCGATTCCGTCAAATGATTTGATTTTAGCACTTTCATCTTCATTCAAGCCTTGTTGTACGCGGTATTCGGCATCTGCCAGGTGGAACATAAATTCCGCACTGAATGTAGCGTCGTTGAATGCCTGAAACAATTGCTCCAGGTTCGGTTTGAAAGGCTGACCGTAAAATTCATCTACCAAACAGGTCGGATGAAACAGGTCTAAATTCTGAGAAATCTTGATCCGGCTTTTAGAATCCAGGGCGTTTCTCAATTGATCCAGCATTTTCAGTTTGATTCCTTCGCGGATGGTCGGATTGAACATCTTTCGGTCCCAATTACTGACTTTCAAATCTGCTTTGCGCCAGGTTAACGGAGCCCGGATCGGAATATTCAATTCGGCAGCAACGCGTGCATAAGGCCGGAACAGATTTGTATTGATATAAACCAAACCATGATGATTCGAAATGGAATCAATGGGTTCAGTTCCTAATAAATCCTGTAGAATTTTGATTTGAGAACGGAGCTCTTTTTCCAGGTGTTCTTCTTTCACCTGGTTGAAACGGTAATTGATGGCAGATTTGAAATCGTGCCGTTTCTTGCCTTTGTTTTCTTTGGTGAGTGAATTACCGTAAAGCATGGTGTCCACATCATTGGAAAAACCGGCTGAAATACAGAAATGTAAGCCGATGGAAAATTCGAAACCTTCCTTTTTTAAGTCTAACAATTTTTGGATCCGCTCGGGAAGTTCTGTTTCGCCATTTCGCTCAAAACGTGTTGTGAAACAAGCCACGGAATTGATTTTACCCGCCCGGATTGCTTTGATGATTCCCTGGTCGATGTAGTCAATCGCCCCGTAATCATCCGCTGTGAGTATGTACTTGCTGGTTCTCATATGAATAGTGTTTCGTCTGGTAAAAAAAGCAATTTTATTTGAAATTCAATAGCGTTGAACTACTTTTTTATTTCAAATTAGACAAAACAATTGTATGTTTTGTCTAAGGATTTAGATAATTAAACGATTTAAACATTCAAAACGTTTAACCGTTCAAAGGGTTCAAAATGATGATTGAACTTGTGAACTCCTTGAACTTTTCAAAGGTTTATATTCCAAAGAATATCACCTGTATTTTCGTACAATACCTGATTTATTCTTCCGTTTCGGTTTTTTTTCGTGTTATAACGGTTCGTGGTTCGTCAAAACTCTTTTTCTTGTAAGGGAATACATCTGCCAGTTCGCCACTGTAATAGAATTCGTAAGCAACTGAACCAAAGGTGTAATCCGTGTCTTTGATTTTGTAAACCGATCCTCCCACTGCAGGATTGGGTTTCGGAACAGAACGCTGAAATCCGAGATTAAAGAGTGAAGCCAGGATTTCAGGCCTGCTTTCGATCGGATAACCGGCCTGTTCCCACTGAGACTTGATCTGACGCAAAAACAAGGCTGTGTAGAGATACGAATAATAATGGTTTTCCCACTGAACCAAACGTTGAAGCCGGATATCCAATGTGTCGTTCGCTTTGGTGGAATAATTCACTGTCGAATCGAAATCCAGTAATGCTTCGTATTTTTCTCCCGGATAAAACGGGCTACTTTTTTCTTTCAAATAACGTTCAATCGTAATGGCCGTTCCGTTTTTGATTCCGGTTACTCCGTAAGAAAGGTGATTTTCCAGTGCCAGTACTTTCAACGGTCCGATATAGCGCTTGTAGGATTCCCGGCCGGAATTGAACAAACGAATCTGTTCTCCGACCAAACAGGCAACGATCAAACGGGGTTCAACTCCTGTAACATGATAAACCGAATCAATGTATTTTTTGTCTTTGCTGACAGCTTGTTTGAAATCCTGCCATTCCGCAATGTTCATCCATTCGAAAACACTCAGTCCGGTTGTTTTTTGAGACGCATTCTTCTGTTTGTGTTTCCATTTCGACAGGGCTTTCTGGTACGATTTGTTCTTTTTTAACTGAAGATCTACCGCGTCCAGCATGCGCAAAGCCAATTTTTCATCTTTATTCTCATTGTAAGCAGAAAGAATGTAATTGGCATTTTTCGGATAAAATTCATTCACGAGCATGATGCGGTTTAAAACCTCAAAACGGTGTTTGACCATCGACACGGAATCAACTTTGAAAGATTGGTCGTATTTATCATGCATTTCAGCAAAATAGCGGTTGTTTGCATCAATGGATCCACTTTCATTTGTCCAGTTGAATTTGACCGCGAAATAAGTTGCTGTGAGGATAAAACCGTATGCTGCAAAGCCGTAAAGGAGGATGGTGTAAGGTATTTTGAACCACTTTTTCCTTAAGAAGGAGAATTTCATTCGTGTTAGTTTAAAACCGGTGCAAATCTAAGAACTAATTGTGAATCAATTCCTGTTTTTAATGGATTCAAAATCACCGTTTAAAAGTTCGGGTTATCTGTAAGCAGATTTGGATGTAACTGGAAGAAAGCCAGGTCCAGATGTGATTTAAGTGTCATATGTTAAGATTAGATATCTCAAAGATAAGAATATTTTGATTAAAATACAAGCGATAAATGATTAATTTTTCGCTTTAAAAGATGCGATACGAATTTCCTGAGTCAAATTGATGTGTGCATCAGCCAGTTTCTGAATCGGAACAAACCGGCCGTGTCCGAACTCTGCAGCTTCTTTCATCAAAACGGCATCTTTTTCCCTGGTTTGAATTCCGACTACCGAAAAAATAATCCCTTGTTTGGCATATTTCTGAACGGTTTTCTGATAGTCTTCCGAATCTTTATTGAAAGCACCATCTGTAATAATAATCACCATATTTGCTTTCTTCGGATCGTAATTTTTCATCACTTCCTTATAACCCAATTTAATTCCTTTTCCTCCGGCTGTCATTCCGAGTGGTTTCAAGTCTGAAATAGACTTTTGGAGTTCTGCTTTGCGGTCGCCGGAAGTCGGATCCTGGAAAACTTCGGCGGTATTGGCATAGGTAACCAATCCCATTTTGTCTTGCGGTCTCAGTTTGGCAACCAGCTGATTCAATGAATACTTCAGAAGTTCCATTTTTTCGCCCATTTTCATAGAACTTGAAACATCGAGTACGAAGATTACATTGACATCTTTGAAATAATCGGCATCGAAATTTTCAATAGGAATAGAAGCCAGTTCAGGAATCATCTTCGCAGCAATTGTATCTACGCTTTCGTTGGTCATTTGCTCATCCAGTTTTTTCTGGGCTTCCTGTTTCGGAAGTTCCTGAGCAATATCTATCGAATCTATATCTGGTTTTGAACCGGGAACCGGCTGACCATATTTCGGGTCTTTTGAAAGTGGAATGGTGATTTCAGAAATTTCCGGTCCAACATAAACGCCTGCTTCTTTGGTGAGATACCCTTCTTTACTGACAATGAAATAGAAGAATCCCGGAGGAAGTTTCTCTTTGAATAAACCCAGTTTTCCGGTAATCCAGGTGCCGCTCGGCTGACCGTTGTGAATGATGCTTACGGTTGTTTTTGAAAGTCGCTCTTTGGTTTCTTTGTCAATCGTAATAATCTCCAGTTCGCTTGTTTTGTTTGCTTTAGCTGGAATGGCATTGAAATCCGGACATTGGGTCAGGTAACCGTCGCCAGGAAGTTCGTCTGTTATCGTTCCCTTCAATTGATAAACAATCGGTGCGGCGGTTTGATCGCTTAAATGCAGTTTGACCACAAAATTAAACGCCCCGGTTTTTTTCGGATTGACCTGAAGTCTCAGATGAACGGATGAATCGGGAAGAATGAGATCCGAAGTCAGGCGGTAAGTGACTTCCGGACTGTGTTCAACCCGGAGAATATAATTTTTTTGTGGTTTGGGATTCCCGATATTCAGATCGACATAGCGTTTGGAACCGGCATCAATTTTACCGAAATCAAAAACATCATCGGAAATGGTTTGCTGCCCGAATCCGTATACCCAGAAGGTTAACGCACAAATAATGAACACAATTTTCATATTCAATCGACTTGATCTAAAATACATAAAAATTGTGTAGCAAGAAAAGTACCATTATAAATTACGTCCCGATAGCTGATGCATCCGCATGGAAATTAATTGGGATTAAACTAAATAGTGGGGGGCAAGTAGTTCGTAATGTTTATACAACGTGTTTTATATCCTTTAGGATTACAATATTAAACTGCTCGGTTTACAATATGGTATTATTGTACAACGTTTTTTTTTTAAAGCGATTATTTGAGATTTTTCAGGAAGGAACGGAGCATTACAGTCCAAATTCACACGCCTAATCTGAAAAACTCCAGCCACTTTAAGAGTTCAATTTTCAATTTGTTCATTCGCACTATTACCAATCCGTATGAAATCATACTTGGATTCAAGCAGTATCAAAAAAAATCCCTCTGTTTTGCAGAGGGATTCGTTTGTGTTATTTCGACCATTCTTTCAAGGATTCCTTGAATAGTTTGGTATAGTTGTCGTATTTTGTTTTTTCACTCAGAGCCAATCCTTTTTTAGCAGATTCGATCGCGCCTTTTTTATCACCCAATTCTGCCTGAATCAATGATTTTGTGCGGAAAATCCAGAAAGCTTCAGGATTCATATCAGCAGCTTTTGTAGCCCATTCCAATGCTTTTTTCAAGTCTTTCTTGTTTTCCAGGTAGTAACTTGCCGCACTGATGTAATCATTTGCAGAAGGACCCGCCATTGTTTTGTTGATGTTTGCCATCACCTTGGCATCAGTTGGAACAGTGAAAGGAAAGGAAACAGAAGTCTGATCCCATTTGAAGGTTAAAGTAGCGCCGTTAACGGATTCCAATCCGTCAATTGAAATGGTAAATGTTTCAACTGCCTCACTCAGGTTTTTGACTTTCGCATTCACTTTTAAAGCTACTTTTTTGTCATCCCAGGTGTCCGGAGTTCCCCAGTTTGTTACATCCGTGTAGAAAATCAAATCCCAGGATTCTTTCGTTGGTTTGGTATAAAGCGCATACGTTCCGGGCTTCAATGTGTCTTTCCCGAAAATCAATGCATCAGAATTTGTGAACTTGGAGTTTTCATTTGCTCCTGTTCTCCAAACTTCCCCGAAAGGAACGATATCACCGAAAACCACGCGATTTCTTTTACTTGGTCTTGAATACTCAATAGAAAGATCCGTAAGACCTACTTTTTGCTCCAATTTACCGGATGGACTTGGTTGTGGTGCCAATTGCGCATTGGATACCGAACTGAAAGCAATCGCTAAAATTGCTGAAACGAATACCTTTTTCATACTACAGGTTTTTAAAATTGTTAGACAAAAAAAATGTTGGGGCTAACCCAACAATTTCTCTAATGCAGTTGCCAGATTTTCGTTGGCATCTCCAAATTTATTTTTATAATCGTTACTTGCTCGTTTGATCACTTCAAATGCTTCTTCTTTTCCGTAAACGTGTGTAATCTCTACATTTTTCGCACCTCCGTCCAAATCTTTGTAAGTCAGGAAGAAGTGGCGCACGCGGTCAATTACCATTTTTGGCATGTCAGTGATATCATTAATGTCACCGTAAGCCTGATCTCCTTTTAAAACAGCAATGATTTTATCATCTGCTTCACCACCGTCGATCATGCGTAAACCTCCGATTACTTTTGCATCACACAAAATATTTCCGTGGTTGAACGAACGTTCTGAAAGCACACAAATATCCAATGGATCACCATCTCCAACGATGTCTGTTCTTCCTGTTTTCTCATTTGAAAAAGCAGCAACTTCCGTATCACAATATGTTTGCGGAACAAATCCGTACAAACAAGGCATGTGATTGGACAATTTTTGAGGTCTGTCGACCATGATATAACCGGATGGTTTGTGAATTTCGTATTTGATCGAATCGGCTGGAATGATTTCGATAAAGGCATTAACGATTGCCGGTTGTTTTTCACCTATTTCAATTCCATGCCAGGGATGCGACGTAAAACGTTTGCTCATCGCATCAATAATTGCTTTAATTTCTCCTTTCATATGGATGCAAATATAAGAAAAAGCGCAGCTTTTGAAGACTAAATTATGACAAACGTCAGTGCGGAAATAATTTAGGAGAAGCGCAGCTTTTGAAGACTAAATTATGACAAACGTCAGAGCGGAAATAATTTAGGAGAAGCGCAGCTTTTGAAAACAAAAAACACACTATTCAGAGCTTTTGGTCTTTAGTCTCAACAGAACTTTGAGAAATTCGCACATCCCGCTGCGGATAAGGAATCCGGATATTGTAGTGCCGGAACAGGCGGTCGATTTCAAAACGGATTTCCGATTTGTAGATATTGATGTCCCAACTTTGGTCGGCCCAAAACATGATTTCCATTTGCAATCCGTTTTCTCCGAAATCATTCAAACGCACACTTACACCACCGGATTTATTCACTTTCGGGTGACTGAGTGCAGCTTGTTTCAACAATTCGCTTACCAGGTGTGTATCGCTTCCGTATGCTACCGTAACGGGAATACGGAAACGGGAAAGCGTGCTTCCGTGACTCCAGTTTTCAATGTATTCCTGCGTGAATTTGGCATTCGGTACAATGAGGATATTTCCGTCGCGTGTTTCGATTTGCGTGGTTCGTACATTGATTTTAATAATCTTCGCGACCATCGGCTCGGAGGATTTCCCGTCGTTGATTTCGACAACGTCTCCCACACGGATACTTCCCTCAAAAAGCAACACAAGCCCCGAAAACATGTCTTTGAATACATCCTGAAGTCCGAGTCCAAGCCCCACCAACAAAGCGGCAGAACCTCCGAGGAAAATTTTTGTATCAACATCCAAAGCTGCTAAAACGCAGATAAATGCGATAATGGTGATAATGTATTTGGCAACCTGAACGTATACATATTCTGTTCCGATTTCGGATCTTTTAGCGCGTTTGAACCTGCGCTGAATGAATAAACGGGCAATATTCAGGATTACGCGGGCGCTGAAAATGATCAGGATGACAAAAATGATATTCTCGAAACTGATTTTAATTTTGGAAGTATTAATCAGGTTGAAATCCAGAAATTCCTGGAAAGTCACATCTTCATTGTTGATGTTGAAACTCAGGATGGAAATGTAGCCCGCCAGGGCAAAACCACTTTGACTTAGCAATCTGAGCCAGATGGCTTTTCTTCCTTCCAGGGGAATGTTTGCGGATGCGAGATAGCGTTTCACCGAACGACGAAAGAGTTTTTTCAAGACATAGGCTCCGAAAAAGGAAACGGCTATGATGATGATATTCCACATGCAAACCTGGTAAGGCCCCAGCCAAAACAAAAATTTACTCATACCTGATTAATGAATAATTGTTTGATTCAATTTTCCTGCAATCGACATTTTAACACGTTCCAGAACAATTTGTTCGGAAAGTAAATCCCGTAATTGCTCGTCCGTCATGTTTTCAGATAATTCACCAAGCTCTTTCTGGATTTGCTCGATGCGCTGCATCACACGTAGTTTCTTGAATGCGTAAACGCCGTTCATGACGGTTGTTTTCAACTTATCAATTTCGCGATTGGTGTCTACATTGTATTTGGAAAGCCATTTCGGACTTAA
Organism: Fluviicola sp.; assembly: GCF_030151805.1. Taxonomy (GTDB): domain Bacteria; phylum Bacteroidota; class Bacteroidia; order Flavobacteriales_D; family Crocinitomicaceae; genus Fluviicola. The sequence goes on along the minus strand of NZ_JASLCN010000098.1, from coordinate 3,100 downwards.
TTCGTATTGTTCGGTTTCAATTTCCGTGATCCATTGAACCACTTCAGGATTTTCATGTCGTAGCCAGAACGAAACTTTATACAGTGTTTTGGTACTCAAACCGTCTACAATTTGCTGGTACATTTCCTGGAAAAGCGGGAATTGAAAGGTTAATTCATCTTTTGTCAGTTCGTGATGAATGAGTTCTGCCGCACTAACTTCTACCATGTGAGCCATTCCGTGCTCGTCGATGTGATCGGTTGTAATGGCGAAAATGCCGTATTTCACCAAAATGCGCATCAATTCGTATTCTTCTGAAGCATAAGGTGTTTTTCGTTCCGTTGCAGTTGTTGCCTGCGGTGTCGGATTTAAAAACGTATCTGTCAGTTCCGGATTTTGCGCAATAATGGGTTCGTCCAACTCTTTTGCGATCTGGTTTTTACGAAGCTTGTTCAACTCATTGATGACGATACTTTCATCAATAGAGAAAACACGTGCAATTTCAGAAATGAAAACGGACCGGGTAATCTGATCCGGAATCAGGGAAATGGAATGAACTACTTCGCGGATAATCTGTGCCTTTTGAAGCGGATCATTGTTTCCTTCTTCGAGAAGCAAGGAAGTTTTAAAGGTGACAAAGTCTTTGGTATTGGCTTTGATGAAATCCATCAATTCCGTAGTGCTTACTTTTTTGGAGTAGGAATCCGGGTCGTCTCCATCCGGGAAAAGAACCACTTTCACGTTCATTCCTTCTTCCAGGATCAGGTCAATTCCACGGAAAGAAGCTTTGATTCCGGCTGCATCACCATCATATAAAATCGTGATGTTTTGCGTGTAGCGCTTGATCAGTTTGATCTGCTCCTTCGTCAAAGATGTTCCGGAAGAAGCTACTGAATTGGCAACTCCGGCCTGATGCATGGAAATCACATCGGTATACCCCTCACAAAGGAAACAATTGTCGTATTTGATAATATCGCCTTTGGCAAAGTACAAACCGTAGAGAATCTCACTCTTGTTGTAGATAATACTTTCCGGCGAGTTGAAATACTTCGCGATTTTCTTGTCGGTGATCAATGTTCGCCCGCCAAACCCGAGAACACGCCCCGAAATAGAGTGAATCGGGAACATCACACGACCGCGGAAGAAGTCAAAACTTCTGTCTTCTTTGGTTTTTGTTAAGCCGACAGATTCCAGGTATTCTTTTTTGTAGCCTTTTTTCAGAGCGGCTTTTGTGAAGTCATCACCGGAGTTTAAACAGTATCCAAGCTGGAATTTCTTGATGATATCTGCCCGGAATCCGCGTTCTTCGAAGTAGGAGAGACCGATGTTCTGCCCCTCGTTCGTATCATGCATGTTGTGCATGAAATGCTCCTTTGCGAATTCATTGATAATGTATAAACTCTCGCGTTCGGTAATGGCGGCCATTTCCTCCGCGGTTTGCGGTTTATCTTCCGGAACCTGGATTCCGTATTTGTCGGCAAGCCATTTGAGCGCTTCGGGATACGAAAAGTGTTCTTTTTCCATCAGGAAACTCACTACTGTTCCGCCTTTTCCCGAAGAAAAGCATTTAAAGATCTGTTTGGCAGGAGAAACCATGAACGAAGGTGATTTCTCATCTACGAAGGGACTCAGCCCTTTGAGGTTTGATCCTGATTTTTTTAAGTTCACAAATTCCCCGATCACTTCCTCAATACGGGAAGTTTGCATGATTTCATCGATAATATGCGGGGGAATGCGTGACATACTAGTATATATTTTTTGCTCTGTGTTGCCGCTTGATTGTCCTCAAAAGCTTTGCTTCATTTTAATTGCGCTAGCGCTTGTTCCTTCGTTTGAAGCAATTCATCATTGCTTAGTTCAGTCTTCACCAGCCTTTCGGCTGGCTCTTATCGAAAGCAGTGCTTCATTTTAAACTGCGCTAACGCTTGTTTTCATCAAAAGCTTTGCTTTTTCTTATTGAATAATTTCTTTGTTTCCGAAATCTTTTTCAGACAAAAGTGATCCGTCTTCTTTGTAGAATTTCCAAAGCCCGGCTTCTGCATCCATATTGAATTCTCCGGTATAACGCATCGTACCGTTCGGGTAACGCACGAAAATGAATCCGTGTTTTTTTCCGTTGATGTATTCTGTCATGGAAAGTTCATTTCCGCGTTCGTCGTAAAAGAACCAGCGACCGTTTCGTTGTTTGTTATCGTCCTGTGGTCCTCTGAATTTAACTGCTTTTCTTCCGGGATAATATTCCGTATAAATTCCGTTTTTGATTTCCACCAGATCTTCCGTTTTCTCTTTTTCAGGAGCTTTTTTTTCTTCTCCGCAGCTGCTTACAGCCAACGAAACAGAGGTAATGAAAATAAGACCAAATAATTGCTTCATGTGATTTTAATATTAATTCAAAGATACTTAATCCCGATAATTATCAGAATGCAAAATGCATTTATCTTTTCAGAACGTAAATTCTTCCCGATGGGTTGATTGAATTGGAAATATGGAATTGAAAAGTAAACTGTGCGAACGCTTGTTTATTATCCAAAGCTTTGCTTTCTCTTATTTATCTCTCGTAACCGTGTATTCCACTAAACCGATCAATGCTCTTTTGGATTCTGAGTCAGGAATATCGGTCAGTAATTCGAGCGCTTCTGTTTTTAACTCAATCATGCGTTTGTGCGCATAGTCGATTCCTCCGGCATCAATCACCAACTGAATGGCGCGCTGTACGTATTTTTTCTCCTCGTTGTGATTCTTCACAATGTTCATCAGCTCTTTCCGGACCGCTTTATCACTGTGTTGAAGCGCATAAATAAGCGGCAGGGTCATTTTTCGTTCACGGATATCATTCCCGGTTGGTTTTCCGATGTTTCCGGGAGTTCCGTAATCGAAAATATCATCCTTTACCTGGAAGGCCAAACCAACCAATTCCCCGAATTGACGCATCCGGTCGGCCATGTCTTCACGGTCAACAGAAGCCGCTGCCGATTCGCAAACTGTTGCAATCAAACTGGCTGTTTTCTGACGGATCACATCGAAGTAAACTTCTTCCGTAATATCCAGTTTTCGTGCTTTTTCAATCTGGAGCAATTCTCCTTCACTCATCTCCCGAACAGCACGTGCCACGATCTGAAGG
>NZ_JASLCN010000081.1 GCF_030151805.1 Fluviicola sp. | reverse complement strand
AAACAGTTATTTGTAAAAAGTATGGAATGACTGGTCTGTAATGGGCCAGTCTTTTTTATTAAGAATGGACTTGTCTGAGAGTTTAGGTGATAGTGATAACTATTGGTATGAGCCTGGTCGAACGATTACGCTGAAAAACGCGCAGATTCGATTCCCGCATTTTCGTACAATGCTTATGAATCGAGTTCAACCTGTTTTAACCGGGAATTTTCAGGCTTTGCCCGACACGAATCAGGTAAGAACGTAAGTTATTCGCGTTTTTGATCCGGGTAGGAGTTGTGTGAAACTTTTGAGCGATTTGTGACAAGGTATCTCCCTGTTTCACTGTGTATCTTTTATAACGCACAGCGGGAGCAGCTTTAGTTGGTGTGCTCGCCAATACGAACATCATTTCAGCGTCTTTTTGTGCTACTTCAGCAAGCGTCACAGTACTTCCGATTTGTGGATCGTAGTATTTGTAAAAATGCTGCTGAATGTTTATTCGGCTTGTTACCGAATCCAGTTTCGTTCCGTGCCAGTCATAACATTGTAAAACGTTATCGTTGAATTCCAGTAATTTAACGGGGATCATTGTTGAATGCAAACGGTGCATCCGCGGACATTGTTTTTGAACTGCAGGTAATCCACCGCCTGCCGAACCACGACTGTCGACATGCATATAGCATCTTCCGTCTAAACTAGGGCCAACAACCGCAGACCAATAAACAGTTAAAGTGGAGGGATCGATCTGAATGTATAATTTCTTTAAATCGGAATTGAATCCTTTGCTGCGAACTTCCGCTAATCCGGCATTGATCTTATCATTTAAATAACCGCCGAAATTGTCCATTCTTCTGCGATTGAAGGAATGCAGGGCATCATAAACATAGGGTTGTCCGAGTGCTGTATATGAATCTGAAATGATCTGATCGTTTTCTCCCAATTGGATCGTATCCGGATTGAATTTCTCAAACGCAGGAACTTCGAGTACTTTTTTTGATGGAGTAATAAGAACAATGGAATCTGGAGCTTCAATTTCCGGTTCGTTATCCGATTGCGCGTAAAGCGTTTGACTGCTGATAAGCATACTGAGGAAAATGAATTTGATACCCGTCACGATTGTTTATTTCTATATTAATGCGCCTAAATTTAACAAGTTACATTGATAATTAAAAAAAAGATAGCCGAATGGACGAATAAACCCTATAAATTCTGTTAAATGGGGGATTAAACGACCGGAATGGGTGTGTTTTTTTCGGAAAAGGAGAGTGATGCGTTCATTTTTCCTAATTTCGGGCCATGCAGGATTTCAAAGAACTCAGCGCAACCTGGTGCGACCAGTTAAAAGCGGTTTATTCCGAAAGAGAAGCCCGGAATATCTTGCTGCTTGCGCTCGAAGATGTTTTCAGTTTTAATCGTTCTACACTGCTCATTTCCCGTGAAATTGATCTTTCAGAAAGTCAATTGGCGCAATTGACTGACATTTTATCCCGTTTAAAAATGGGGGAACCTTATCAATATGTGGTCGGTTTCACGTATTTCGATGATCTGAAAATACAGGTTGCGCCCGGAGTTTTGATTCCGCGTCCGGAAACCGAAGAATTGGTGGTTTGGATAGATGAAAAGATACAGAGTAGAACCAACCTGAAAATAGAAGATTGGTGTACCGGTTCAGGCTGTATTGCATTGGCGCTTAAAAACCGGCACAAAAATGCTGAAGTATCAGGATATGACATTTCGGAGGAGGCACTGGATATTTCGCAATGCAATGCAGGGGAATTGAACCTGGAAGTACGATTTTCAAGGAAGGATGCATTGAATCCGTTTCCGGAGCAGAAGGTAGATGTGATTGTTTCGAATCCACCATATATTCCCTGGAAAGAAAAGGAAGAAATGCATTTGAACGTAACGGAATTTGAACCGGATCTGGCGTTGTTTGTTCCGAATGATGATCCGCTTTTGTTTTACAGAACGATTGCAAATTATGCTTCGAAGGCTTTGTTGAAAGATGGATTACTGTTTTTTGAATTGCACGAAAATTATGCCTCGGAAACAACGGAAATGGTTGAACAATTGGGATTCTCTTCTGTGGAAATCAGAAAAGATCTGCAGGGAAAACAGCGGATGCTGAAAGCTCAATGGAGTGTGTGATTTATTTGTTGAATTTGTATCTTTCAGAAAGTTAAAAAGGAGTAAAAGCATGTCAGATAAACCAATTATCAAAGAGTATTCAAATGGTGAAATAACTGTTTTGTGGAAGCCTGAGAGTTGTATTCATTCTACTGTTTGCTGGAAAAAAGCAACGGGTTTGCCCAATGTGTTTCAGCCAAATACAAAACCATGGATTAAGGTAGACGGAGCGACAACGGAGGAAATCAAAAATCAGGTAGATAAATGTCCGAGCGGAGCTTTGAGTTATTTGTTGAAAGAAAGTCAGCAAGCGGAAGTCGATGTGTCTCATGTGGTGGAAACATTACCGAATGGTCCTTTGATGGTTTATGGAAATATCACGGTGAAACATGCGGGAATGGAAGAGCAGAAGATTTCGAAAGTGACGGCGTTTTGCAGGTGCGGGGCTTCTTCGAATAAGCCGTATTGTGACGGGACGCATGTGAAGATTAATTTTTCGGATTGATAGAAGGTGTTTTCTGTCCGGAGGTAATTCCGCAATATTACGTCCGATATGGTATTTTTCGTTTTGATTCGGTATGATGTTTTTCCTTGACAGATAGGGACTTTTCTTGAAAATCAGGTTTTATAACCCTCAATTTCCTGGACGTAATATTGCGGAATTACGCCGGTTTTTAATGTGTTTTTCTGGTTTCGCATTAATCCGTCAACTGACGGATTGCAATTCAGTCTCATAAAAGCTGCGCTTCTCCTTCGTTACTGCCGCACGAACGTTTGTTGCAACTCAGTCTTCAAAAGCTGCGCTTTTTCTTACCTTTGCACTTCAGTTCTAAAACGGCATGTCAGCAGCAGATTCAAAATTCATTTCCTTTCATTCAGACGTGTCTCATATTTCCCGACCGGGAAAATTCACGTTCCCCTTTTATTATGAACCTCATGAGTTAGCCCGGATTGCGATGAAGCAACTCCAGGAATATTTAGAGAATCAAACAGACTGGGATCATAATTTCGGGTTGAAGGAAGAGCAGGAAGGTCTCGTGATTGGAAAAATGTTTGGTATTCTGGTAGTGGAAAATAAACATGGAGAACTGGGGTTTCTGGCAGCATTTTCAGGAAAATTGGCCGATTCGAATGATCATGCTTATTTTGTTCCTCCGGTATTTGATTTGCTGGATTCCCAGGGCTTTTTCAGAAAAGAGGAAGTGTTGATCAATGATGTGACGGTGATGATTTCCGAATTGGAAAAAGATGAAAATTACCGGAAAGCAAAATCAGACCTGGTAGAAGCAGAATTGCGTTATACGGCTGAACTTCAAAAGCATAAGAAAGAAATTAAACAGGGAAAGGAAGACCGGAAACGAATCCGCGAACAAGCACAGTTGGAACTGAATGCAGAAGAGTTGGAAATTCTTTTGGAAGAGCTGAGAAAGCAGTCCATCAAAGAGCAGTATTTTCTGAAAGATTTCAATGATTCCAATAAAACGAAAATCCAGGCGCTAAGAACGGAACTGGCTGTTTTCGACAAGCAGTTGGAAGATCTGAAAGAAAAGCGGAAGAACATGTCGAATACACTTCAGAAAGACATTTTTGATTCGTACTACTTTCTGAATTCGCGGAAAGAAAAAAGAAGCCTGCAAAGCATCTTTCAAAATACAATCGACCACAAACCACCGGCAGGAGCAGGAGAATGTGCCGCTCCGAAATTATTGGAATTTGCCTTCGAACACGATTTAAAACCACTTTGCCTGGGCGAATTCTGGTGGGGAGCTTCCCCGAAATCGGAAGTCAGGGTTCACAAACAGGTTTACCCGGCTTGCAGAGGGAAATGTGAGCCGATTTTGGGACATATGCTGGAAGGAATTGCAATGGATGATAACCCGATGCTGCAAAATCCGGCGGAAAACAAAGAATTGGAAATCATTTTTGAAGACGATTTCCTGGTAGTGGTAAACAAGCCGGCTGAATTTTTATCCGTTCCGGGGAAAAACATCGAAGATTCCGTTTATACGAGAATGAAAGCGAAATATCCGGAAGCAACAGGTCCGTTGATTGTTCATCGTTTGGACATGTCCACTTCCGGAATCCTGGTTTTGGCGAAAGACAAAGCAGTACATTTTCATCTTCAGAAACAATTCATCAAACGAAAGGTTCAGAAGCGTTATGTGGCTTTATTGGAAGGTTTGATTATGGAAGACTCAGGGATGATTGAGTTGCCTTTGAGAGTGGACCTGGAAGACCGTCCCAGACAATTGGTTTGTAATGAACACGGAAAAAGAGCAGTCACCAAATGGGAAGTCGTTGAGAGAAGAGAAAACCAAACGCTGGTATACTTTTACCCGATTACAGGCCGCACGCATCAATTGAGAGTTCATGCCGCACATTCCTTAGGACTGAATTCCCCGATTCTGGGAGACGATTTGTATGGAAACAGGGATACAAGACTTCACTTACACGCCCAATTTCTGCAATTCCTGCACCCGGTTACGAAAGAAACGGTGAAGATCAAAGTGGACGCGGATTTCTGATAAATTACTGCTGTAAAATCTGGTAATCCTTTTTTCTCCAGATATATCCATCCAAAATGTAATGTACAACCTGCGGCATAATGAGTAACGGAATGAAAAGACTGATGATCTGATCGTCATTCAATTGTTTGAAAGTGCTGTACAACCAACCGAAAGGAATCGTATTTTCCCGCCAGATAAATACATCCCAAAGCGTTTCTTCAAAATAAGCGAAAGCAAAAACAATTACATAAAAGAGAATCCAGCCCCATTTCGATAAGACAATCTTCAGCAGGGTAGGAGAATCTTCATTCAGTTCCTTTTTCTCGCTGTAATGAACAAGAGCAAGGTATGGAATTCCGTGACCTACCACATTGACTAAGGAGAAGATGAAGTCATTATTGGTGAGAACAATGCTGACATAGTAAGAAAAACAAGTTGCGAGAGTTAAAAGTATCCGGGGCGTATTCAAATAACCGGAATCTTGTTTTTCTTTCCATTCAACGAGCAGGTAAAGTGCTAAAATGATCAGCATCAATCCGTTCAGGAAAGGTTCGGCTTTTGGTAAATTGATATACCAAAAATCGCCGGCTGTCATCCAATTGAAATTTTGTTGTCCGCGCACATGCCAGATCAGAATCGGAATGATTGTGACCGCATAAATTGTAATGGAAAGAACCCGTTTGCGCCATTTGTGAACCGTTTCTTTTTTGGAGTAAAGTCTGAAAAAACCATATTGCTGGCGTATAAAATGAAATACTGCAAAATAGGCTAAAAGCGACCAGAAGAGTTTATTGCTTACGGAATAAACAAAAACTCCGACCACCCAGACCAAAAAAGGAACAGCTAAAAGTTTGAGTTTATGAACTTTGTAAGCGCTCGGTTTAAAATATGTTTTGTAAACAGTTGTGTAGACGTGCGCCACATCAATTGATAGCACAATCAGAATCCAGGACCAGGGAAAAATCTCTGTTTTCTGCTGGTGCGTAAAATGCTCCGGAAGAAAGAAAACAATCAGCGGAGGTATTGCCATCGGAGCAATAAACCACGACAAATCAAAAGCTGCGGATTTAATCCAAATTTTAGGCTTCATAATTTAAAATTGCTGTTGCGGCTAATCGTCCGAGATCAAATCCTTCCTCAAAGACGGAGTAGGAAGAATAATCGGTGTGAGCCAGATGTACTCGTTTGGCAGCTTTTTTAAGCTGTTGGTATTCCTGGTATTTGGCGAGAGCTCCCGGATAAGGAGTTACCATTCCGTGTCCCCAGCGCTGAAAACTGATGCTTTCAACAAGTTGCTCAATATCGGGATGCATCGACGTTAATTCCGAAATAACAAGACCACACATTTCTTCTTCCGTCATTTGAAACAAGCGCTGCCGTTCAGCTTGTTCATCTGCTTTATCCAAAGCCAGGTAAACACTGATTACATGTTTGTCCCTGATCGGTGAGAATTCCTGATGCCGGTCTGAAACATATCCCAAACCTTTGGTTCCGAATTTCACGTTGTCCCAGGCAAGCGGAGTTCCGTTTCCTTCCGGAATCTGATTGAGAACAACAATTCCGATCAGCCAGGGATTGTGTTTGATTCCTTCAAAATAACTTTTCGGCCAAAAAGGAGATTTCAGCAGGTGTTTACTTACATAAGAAGGTGCGGAAACAATGCATTTTCCGGCTGAAACCTGGATTTTCTTTTTGGCTTGCAGATCAATTGCCTGAATGAGTACCTGATCTTCCTGCTCTTCGACGGAATAAACCAGCATGTTTTTCCGGACTTGCTGTTGAATGGATTGTTCCAGTTTATTGGCCAGGTACCCGTTTCCTTCCGACCAGGTGAGAACAGTTGTCGGATCCGTATTTCCCGGAGTTGCTTTTCTTCCGGCGAAATAATGAATTCCCGCCCAAGCAGAGACTTTGTCGTAACCTGCACCAAAATCATCGCGGCAGCAATAATCCAGGAACCAAAGCAGTTCTTCCGATTCATATTTGTTTTCAGCCAGGTATTCTTTGAATGTAATCGTATCAAGATAAGCGACCTCTTTCGTGATTTCGGCCTGGGAAATTGGAATATTGAACAGGTCAATTCCGTTTTCGCTTTTGGCCGCTTTCAGCTCACGCATTTCTTTGAAAAAACGAGTGATTTCGGCGTGTGCTTCTTTGCTGAGACCGTATTCAGGAACAAGCCCTTCGTGAAAAACACCTTTATACAATAGTCGCTCATCCGGTGCATGGCACAGAAAATCCTCGTTGTAGAATTGCAGGCCGTTTTCTTCTTTTTCAATCAATTTGAGCTCCTTCAAAAAAGAGATCAATGGTTCATTACCGGGATTTGCTAATGACAA
>NZ_JASLCN010000080.1 GCF_030151805.1 Fluviicola sp. | reverse complement strand
CTTTCAGAAACGAGATTTGTTCGATCAGGCAATAAATGTACTGGAGGAAAAGCTTGGAAACGGGATTACTTTCGTAACGCTTTCCGAACACGGTGTTTATATTAAGGACAAAAACAAAAAATACCATACTCCGGCACATATTCGAAACATTGCGGATGTGAGCGGGGCGGGTGATACGGTCATTTCTGTTGCAACTTTGTGTTTGACAGCAGAATTATCCATTGAAAGTATTGCCGAACTTTCCAACCTTGCAGGAGGTTTGGTTTGTGAAAAAAGTGGAGTGGTAAGTATCGAGCCGGATCAGTTGATACAAGAGTGTGAAGGAAAACAATTCAACTAATTTAAAATGTAAAATTGAAAATGTAAAATTGAAAAGGAGAGAAAGCAAGGCTTTCGATACAAACAAGCGTTAGCGCAGTTTGCTTTTCAATTCTCAATTCTCAATTTTCAATTGGAATAATGGAGAAAAAAGTAGTAAAACCTTACGGGTCGGAAGATAAATCGAAGAAAGAAGAAGTAGCAGAGATGTTCAATAAAATCTCTAAGCGCTATGACTTCCTGAATCATTTTTTATCCGTTGGGATTGACCGGATCTGGAGAAGAAAGGCCGTAAATATGTTGAAGGAAATTCAACCGAAACGCATTTTGGATCTGGCAACCGGAACAGGAGATTTTGCCATTGGTCTGCTTCGTCTCAAACCAACTGAAATTATCGGGATGGATATTTCAGAAGGAATGCTGGAAGTGGGACGCGAAAAAATGAAGAAAAAAGGTTTCGATCACATCATTTCCATGCAATTGGGAGATTCGGAAAACCTGCCTTTTGAAGACAATTATTTCGATGCCCTGACTGTTGGTTTTGGTGTGCGTAATTACGAAAACCTGGAAAAAGGTTTGGGAGAAATGCTGCGCGTTGTGCGTCCGGGAGGTAAATTGATCATCCTGGAGTTTTCGAAACCGAAGAAATTCCCTGTGAAACAATATTATTCCTTCCATTCCAAGTACATCATTCCTTTTTTCGGGAAGCGTATCTCGAAGGATGACAAAGCTTACGCTTATTTGCCGGAATCGGTTGCTGCATTTCCGGAAGGAAAAGACTTTACGGAAATTTTGATTAAACTTGGATATCAGCGCGTTGCGGCTCGTTTGGTTTCGGGTGGAATTGCAACGATTTATTCGGGAGTGAAGTGATCAGGTAGAAATGTTCAAATGTTCAAAAGCGTTTTTTGATTCCGATAGCTATCGGAACTTCTAACTTTTTAAATCCTTTGAACTGATTTTTTAGAATAAAAAATTATTAAGTACGTTTGAAAGGTATGAGTAAAAATTGGAGCATAACAGTTGTGTGGGTAATCCTTTCCACGATGCTTTTTGCACAGCCTGAAAAAACGAAAAACTATAAGCGTTTCGATGAACGCTGGATTCACTTCGGGTTTATGCTCGGAGCGAATATGTCGAATTTCAAAGCAATTCCCGTCACTGATGCGTATTCGAGTTACGGATTGAAATCCCTGGAAACCAAACGTCAGCCGGGCGGACAGGTTGGAATTGTGACCACTTTGAAGCTGGGGCATCCGATTGTTCGGTTGCGTTTTATCCCGACTTTGTCTTTCCAGGAACGCGCGATTCAGTATTACTTCACAAATCCGGATCCGACAAAAACCAACGACTTAATGCTGGAAGAACGGGTAAACTCGACCAATCTCGATTTTCCATTGATGCTTCAGTTCAGAACACTGAGAATCAATAATTTTGCAGCTTATGTTTTGGTGGGCGGACAATATTCCTATGATTTACAATCGCAGGAAGACGCTTCTCAAAACTTCATTGATCCGTTTATCAAAATCAAGGCTCACGATTTCCAGGGGCAGGTTGGAGCAGGATTGGAGTGGTTTGCTCCTTTCTTTAAATTCGGATTTGAGGTCAAATTCTCTCAAAGTTTCCGAAGCTCTTTTATCCAGGATAATACGCCTGTATCGCAGCCAATTGATCGTTTATACAACAAAGTACTGTGGTTTTCGCTTATCTTTGAAGGCTAAATGCAGGTACAATTTCAATTTTCTCCGGAAGAAGCAGCAGATGACGCGTTCATCCGTCTGGCTATTTCCCGCGAGTTAAAACTTCCGAAAGATCATTCATTTGCCTATAAATGGCATAAACGTTCTATTGATGCCCGAAAACGGGATATCAAAATCAACGCCAGTTTTGAAGTGTTCATGGACGGGAAAATCCCGGAATTTGACGCTGATTTCCACCCGAAAAAAGTGAATGCTGATTCGAAAGTGGTTCACATTGTAGGAGCTGGTCCTGCCGGACTTTATGCAGGTTTGCGCGCTTTGGAACTGGGATTGAAGCCCGTTATTTTCGAAAGGGGAAAAGATGTGCGTTCCAGAAGGCGCGATCTGGCTCAGTTGAATAAAGAACACATTGTGAATTCCGAATCGAATTATTGTTTCGGAGAAGGAGGTGCCGGGACATATTCCGACGGAAAATTGTATACGCGTTCTAAAAAACGCGGCGATGTGATGAAAGCCCTGCTTTGGTTTGTTCATTTCGGAGCACCTGAAGATATTATCGTGGATGCTCATCCGCATATCGGAACCAATAAACTGCCGCAGATCATTGTTGCGATGCGCGATTTGATCCGTGAATACGGTGGTGAAGTTCATTTCGAAGCAAAACTGACGGATCTGAAAATCGAAAACGGAGCGGTTCAGGAAATTGAGATCAATCAGAAAGATCGGATTTCCTGTAAAGCATTGGTTTTGGCAACCGGACATTCTGCCAGGGATATTTTTTATTTATTGAACAACAAAAAAGTAACGATCCGGGCCAAGGCTTTTGCTTTGGGGGTTCGTGTGGAACATACGCAGGCTTTAATCGACGAAATTCAATATCACGGAAGACTCAACGATGCGTTTCTTCCTCCGGCATCTTATTCGCTGGTAACACAGGTTGCGGACAAAGGGGTGTATTCGTTTTGTATGTGTCCGGGGGGAATTATTGCTCCTTGCGCAACAGAAACCGGAGAAGTGGTAACCAACGGCTGGTCACCTTCCAAACGGAATAATCCGACTTCCAATTCGGGGATCGTGGTGAGCGTTGAACCTGCTGAATTACCGAATTATTCACCGAAGAATCCGCTTGTAAGTTTGGAGTTTCAGCAAGCTGTAGAACAAACCTGCTGGAAAGCGGCGGGAAGTACACAAGCTGTTCCTGCTCAGCGATTGAAGGATTTTGTGGAAGGAAAGATTTCAAAGGATTTCCCACGAACGTCTTATCAGCCGGGAATTGTATCTGTGGATTTGAATACGGTTTTACCGGATTTTATTGCGAAACGACTCCGGCAGGCTTTTGTGGATTTTGACCGTAAAATGCGCGGTTTCCTGACCAATGATGCTGTTTTGCATGCACCGGAATCCAGAACATCGAGCCCGGTTTCAGTTCCAAGGGATGCGGAAACCTGCATGAGTGTCAATACGAAAGGATTGTTTCCCTGCGGAGAAGGAGCAGGTTATGCAGGAGGAATCATTTCAGCTGCGATAGACGGGATGAAATGCGTGGATGCTGTGAAATCGTATTATGATTTTAATTCCTGATTGAGAAAATAATCGTCTCAAAACGGCGTCATTTTAAATTCTCTCTATGAAGGGACTTTGAATCATGCAGCCTTCAATCTTGAAACATAATCCGTGTTGTTTCTGGTGATAGTAAACGATCCCTTTTAGAAATAAGCAGATAAAAAGAGACTGTCCGGAATCGAACAGTCTCTTTCAAAAACAGAAATACAGTTTTAGTATTTGATCACTCGTGAAATGCTTTCACCATTTTTGGAGCTGATATTGAACAGGTAAATTCCGGAATTGAAGTTACTCAAGGACACTTTTTCATGGTTCTGAATCTGTTTTGATAAGATCACTTTACCTTGTAAATCCAGGATCGTTAAATCTGCGTTTTCAGTATCAAATTGAATCGTAATCAAATCGTTTGCAGGATTTGGTGCTATTGAAACCGCGAATGTTTTGTTTTCCTGAATTCCCAGGGAAGTTGTTCCGTCGTCAAAAGAAAACCCTTCTGTAATTACAAAGTACTGACCTGTTGATTTTTGCTGACAGTAAAGTTCCAGTTGCAGGTAGTAATTGCCATATCCTGCGCTTAAATCATAGATTGCAGGAATAATGGTTGTTCCATTGACATCCGTTATGGCCCAATAGATAAGCACAGAATCCTGAGAGATAACAGTAAATGTGTCAATTTCAGCAGTACTGACAGAGGCATAATCGATGTCGCAATTCTCAACGGTAACACTTAATTCGCCCAAAACAGGAGAACTGGGACCAAAATAGTTGTTAAAAATGTAGTTTGAATCGGTCGGAATGACAAAGGTGCTTGTTAGTGTATCTCCGTTTCCATCGATTGTGAACAACGAATAAATTCCCGGACACAAACTGTCTATCGTAAGCTGATTGGATGTTGAAGTGATTGCCGGAGAGCCGTTTTGCAGGTCAAATGTAAAATCCGGAGTTCCCTGAACAGTGACAGTAACGGTTCCTGTACATTCGTTGATTGCCGAAGGCGTTACGAATGTATTTACCATAATAGGAGCAGAAAGGCAAAACTCGACTCCATACATTTTTGTAAATACCATAATCGTAGCATCATTTACAATCGTTCCGCCTGAAATCACTGTTTCTTTCAGACCGTCTCCGTTGAAATCGGCAATTGCAACAGTTCCGAAAATTCCGTCGATGGGCGTACCACTTACGATGCTGAAATTTCCACTTCCGTCGTTGAGGTAGTAGTTGGTGTAACTGGGTGGGAAATTCATTGTCATGGTATCCGTAAAATTACTTGCGGTAAGTAAGACATCCTCATAATTATCATTATTGATATCCGCGAAGCGAACTTCTCCGAAACCACTTGGCA
>NZ_JASLCN010000051.1 GCF_030151805.1 Fluviicola sp. | reverse complement strand
TTGATCTTTTGTTCTTCCATCAATTGAATGGAACGCGAAATCGACGTGCAAAAATCATCCATCCTTTCCAATTCGTAATAAGCATTTGCCAAATAATGATGTGCTTCATAATTTCCTGGTTGTAACTGCGTCACCAACCCGTAATTTTCAATTGCAGCAGCATATTCTTCATTCATAAAATACACTTCTCCCCGCGTCAGCAAAGACCTCACATCGTTCGGGGCTAACTCAAGTGCTTTATTAATTGATTTCAATGCATTTGGAAAATCCCGCTCGTAGGAATAGACTTGTGCCAGGTAATTGTAAACAGTAAGGTTCTTCGGATCCAATTCGACTGCTTTCAACAAATCTCTTTTCGCAGACAGGTAATTCTCTTTGCTCATGAAATATCCAGCCCGCTCTTGGTAATAAATCGCATTGTTGGGTTCAACAGAAATGGCTTTCGACAAATCATTCAAACCGCCGATTTCATTTCCCTGGTATATTTTCAGCCTCCCGCGCAGCGAATATAAGGAGCCTTCTTTTGCATTGATTCCGATTCCCTTTTCAATAGCCTGGTAGGCCCCGTCTAAATGATCTTCATTCACCAGAACCTGCGCAAGATAGAAATAGCACTTCGCACATTCCGGGTTTACTTCCAAAGCCTTGTTGTAAAAAATCCTGGTTTCTTTAAAACGGTCTAATTGAAAATTCAAAGCTCCAAGAGAACGTAAAATCCATTCATTTTTTGGGAACTTTTTGAGCTCCGACTCAAAATAAACAATTCCTTCTTTTTGCTTGTTGTATTTGCAAACCGAATCGAACACCTGGTTATAACGGGTTTCATTCTGAGCAAATCCACTCAATCCGAAAGCAATCAAAAACAGAGTCAGTAGTATTTTCATAGAAGTAAAGTTAAACACTATGAGAAACTTTCCTACTCCTTAAAAGCGAAAAAGTAAGGTACAACATGGTCAGGAACAAGCCCATAAAAATCGTTACACCCCAGGTTCTCGGATGATCCATCGGATTAATGATCCGGTCTCCGATATCTGTCATTAGTTTTCCGGGTTGATGCAGAATATCCCAGCTGTTCCAACGCAGATATCTTCCAATATAGATCCCGAAACTGCTGACAAACAACAATAAAATAGAGATCAGTGAAACGACTTTTGATGACATGAATTGTTTCATGAGTTCTTCCAGATTCCACAAACTCAAAAATCCATAAAGCAAACCCGTCCAGGCGAAGGACAAAATCAATACAAGATCAAACCAAATCGGCATGGATGAGTGATGACTTAAATGAAATAAATCTGTCAGAATATAAGACGCATTCGGAAAGAACAACAGCCAAAATCCAAGCATTCCGAAAACAACCATGCGTTTTTTTTGCAAATTAGGGCTCATCGTCAGAATAAGCGTAAAAACCCAGGGAATAAATGCCAGAAACAGATTCCAGTTCAGAAATAAAAAATGCCTGGTTCCGGAAAGTTCTACTCTCAACAGGGAAAGCGCGAAACAAAAAACAGATAAAATTCCCATGAACAGGGAAATTTGAAATTGATTGGTTTTGATTAGCTGTTTGTACATAAGAATATGAATTTAGGTGCAAAAATGATGATTCCCGTTATTAACGCAGAAACTGCACTGATTAGTACAGCCGCCGCTGCTAAATCTTTCACTTTTTTGATTTGCGGGTGTTTTTCAGGAGAAGCAAAATCGGCCAAAGCTTCCAATGACGTGTTGATCAACTCACAAATGAACACCAGGCTCATCACTATAATCAAGGAAATCCATTCATTTAGTGAGATTTCCAGCACAAAACCCAGGGTAATTGCAATCAGTGCCGAAACCAGGTGAATGCGCGCATTGTGCTCTTCGATGAAAAGCGTTTTCAAACCTGCTAATGCATACCCGAAACTTTTGATCCGGTCTCTGATTGAAAAAGATTTTCGGTTTGACATCTGTGACTTTTTTGATTTTTAGGTATTAACGATAAAAAGGTACTTATCGTTTACCAATTTACAGTTTAAACACTCACCAAAAATCAAAAAACATGAAAACAATCCTACTTTCCATTTTTGCCCTGTGTTTTATTCACGTATCCGGGCAACTTGACAACCGGAATTACAACGATGCCCGGAACTCTTCGATCAACGGTTACGAGATAAACATCAACGGAGACGCACACAATATGACGATTTCGACAGAAGTCATTTACAACGCCATTCCGGATGGATATCAAATCACGTATACGACTTCATTCATTGCGAATTCCGTAGAAAAAACGGAAGAATTACTGAGCCGAAAATCGGATTCCATTGCGAAGGCTGTTTCCGAAATCGGGCTTTCCCGAAAAGATGTGATTTTCGATGTGATTGCCCTTGACCCCATTTTCGATTTTCAGCGAACGGATTCCATTGCCCCGATCGGTTACAAAGTCACGGAAAACATTGTTTTTAACGTCACAGATTTTTCACGTATTCCGCGCCTGGCTGAAATTTGTCTGAAACACGGCATTTACGACTTGATCAATGCCCAGGCTTATTTGAACGATTCGAAACCTGTTTACGAAAAAATGAATGATAAACTGGTCGAACTGGTGAATCAGAAAAAGAAATTATGCAAGGACCTGGGAGCAAATATTGACAATGCGAAAGTAAAAATCACGCGTCATTCCGACACGTATTATCCTTCCGAACGTTATTTGAAATCCCTCATCCAAAATCCGAGTTTCTACAAACACCATCTTTCCCAAAACTCCACACTTTCACTGAACCGGGCAGTAGATGTGGACAACTATTTCGACTACAACCTCAAACAAGTTGATTTTGTATTCAACCCCAACAATACACAACCGGTCATTCAATTCTATTACAAATTGGTTACCGAATATGTGACTCCTGACACGGAAGAAGAAATCCGGAAAAAAGTAGAGGAAGAACTAAAAGCAAAGGAAAAATCCAAAACCAAAGCCATTTATACAATAGATGAAAAAGGGAATCTGAATAAAATAGAACTCTGAACGCAATCCGGAGATATAAATAGTGTTATAAAGTTGATTATCAACCTGTATTTCATTAACTTACTATTTATTACAAATAATTGCGCCATGAAAACAATTGTTAGAATGAATAAATGGGCGAACGCTCATACATCAATTGGTTTGGATGTGCTTCGTATTGGTTTGGGTGTTTTCTTGTTTTGGAAAGGAATACAGTTTTCCGGACAAACAAAAGAATTGACTCATTTAATTGCTCCGAATCATCCGGATGCAATTACACTGATTTTAGCACATTATATCGCCATGTCTCATTTTGCTGGTGGTATTCTGGTTGCGGTGGGTCTACTCACCCGACTTTCTCTCGCATTTCAATATCCGATATTGATTGGGGCTGTGATCATCAACTTCACAGGAACAATGGACGCATTCGCTTTGATACAAGCCCTTGCAGCTCTCCTTGCGGCATCATTCTTTCTGATCATCGGATCCGGAAAACATTCTGTTGATTATACCTTGAAGATGAATGTTTAACTTGACTGAACCCTGCACAATTCGTCAGGATAAAAACAAAAAGCCCCGATAACAACTATCGGGGCTTCTCATTTTATAGCGTTGTAAATTACTCAGCTTTTGGAGCTTCAGCAGCTTTCTCTGGTCTTGGCAACAATACTTTACGAGACAATTTCCATTTTTTCGTTTTCGGGTCTTTCCCAACAACTTTAAACTTCAATACATCTCCTTCTTTTACCACATCTTCCATTTTCGCTACTTTCTCCCAGGAGAACTCAGAAATATGGATCAATCCGTCAGTTCCGGGAAGAATTTCAACGAACACACCGAAATCCTTGATCGCTTTCACTTTTCCTTCGTATTCTCCACCTTCATCAACTGTTGGAGGGAATGCGATCATGCGTACACGTGAATTTGCAGCATTCATATCTTCTGCATTATTCGACATGATCTGAACACGACCTTCACCAGTTTCCAATTCTTCAATCGTAATGGTTGTGTTCGTGTCTTTTTGAATTCCCTGAATGATCTTACCTCCAGGCCCGATAATTGCTCCAATCATATCATTCGGCACGTTGAATGCTTCGATGCGCGGAGTTTGCGGTTTGAAGTCCGGATTCGGAGCTGCAATCGTTTCGATGATTTTGTTCAGGATGTGTAAACGTCCGGCACGCGCCTGATCCAAAGCCTGGATCAATACTTCGTATGGTAAACCGTCTACTTTGATATCCATCTGACAAGCTGTGATCCCTTTAGAAGTTCCCGTTACTTTAAAGTCCATATCTCCCAGGTGATCTTCATCTCCTAAGATATCAGACAATACGGCAAATTTACCTTCGTCAGCAACCAATCCCATAGCAATACCTGAAACAGGCGCTTTGATCTGAACACCACCGTCCATCAATGCCAATGTACCTGCACAAACTGTTGCCATAGAAGACGAACCGTTTGACTCCAGGATATCAGACACCAAACGAATCGTGTAAGCGTTATCTTCAGGAAGAACCGGTTTCAATGCGCGTAGTGCAAGGTTTCCGTGTCCGATCTCACGACGGGAAGTTCCGCGTAACGGTTTCGCTTCACCGGTTGAGAATGGAGGGAAGTTATAATGCAACAAGAATTTCTCTGTTCCGTGGAAAGTAACTCCGTCGATCAATTGCTCGTCCATTTTACCACCAAGAGTCAAGGTAGTCAATGATTGAGTTTCCCCACGTGTAAATACAGATGAACCGTGAACCATTGGTAAGTAATCTACCTCCGCCCAAATCGGACGAATCTCATCAAATTTACGACCGTCCAAACGCTTTTGTTCGTTCAACATCACCCAACGAACTGCTTTCTTCTTCACTTCAGAGAAGTAAGTAGAAATAAAACCGCTTACTTCAGCCAACTCTTCTTCAGAGAATGCTTCTTTTACTTCAGTTTTAATCGCGTCGAACAATTCTGTACGTTTTGCTTTGTTAGCAAGACCCTGACGAGCAACTTCTTTACATTTATCCATTGCCAATTCGTACACTTTCGCTTTCACTTCCTCGTTATGAGTTTCGTGAGAGTAAACGCGTTTCGGGTTTGCTGTCGGGATCAATGCTCCAAGATCCAACTGGAACTGACATTGCTCTTTAATTGCAGCATGCGCAATTTTAATCGCTTCAACCATTTCCAATTCGGAGATTTCCTTGAATTCTCCTTCGATCATATTCACATCTTTCATTGTACCGGCAACCATCATATCGATATCTGCCGATTTCATTTCTTCCATTGTAGGGTTTACAATCCACTCACCGTTTACACGACCAACACGTACTTCAGACATTGGTCCGTTGAATGGAATATCAGAAACTGCAATTGCTGCAGAAGCTGCCAAACCACATAATGCGTCCGGGTTGTTTACACCATCGTAAGCCAACAATTGAATCATCAACTGAACTTCCGCATGATAATCATCCGGGAATAATGGACGCAATGCACGATCCACCAAACGCATGATTAAGATTTCTGCTTCAGAAGGACGTGCTTCTCTGCGGAAAAATCCACCGGGAAAACGACCCGCTGCTGCATATTTTTCACGGTAATCTACCGTTAGAGGAAGGAAATCTACTCCTTCTTTTGCTTCTGGTGCCGCAACTACTGTTGCCAATAACACCGTGTTGCCCATTTGTAACACTACTGACCCGTCGGCTTGTTTCGCCAATTTTCCGGTCTCGATGGAAATTTCTTTCCCGCCAGTAACGATGGACTTTTTGATTCCTATATTCATATTTATACTTTACATGTTTTATAGACTTCAGGATGTCAGAATCTCAAGACTTGACATGTCTTAACGATCCAAATACTTCATCCGGAAGTCATTTTGTTATGGACTTTGATTTTAAAGCTTTCGGATTGATGAGTCCTGACATCTTAAAATCTGATGGTCCTAACATCTTTTTGCTGTCAGTTCGAATTCCCGGCAGAAGCGTAGCGAATCGTCGGGAGTATCGGGAACTAAAGCAAAAAAGGGGACAGCGGAATAATCCGACAAGCCCCCCTTTAATATATGCTTACAGTTGAAGTGAAAAATTTTCACCGTCACTGCAATGTTTCGAATTAACGACGTAATCCTAATTCTTTAACCAACGCACGGTATTTCTCGATATCCTTTTTCTTAAGGTAATCTAACATACTACGACGCTTACCAACCAACAACTGCAAAGATCTTTGTGTTCCGTAATCTTTACGGTTCTTTTTCAAATGCTCAGTTAAGTGAGCAATACGGTAAGTAAACAATGCTACCTGACCTTCTGTTGAACCTGTGTTTGTTGCTGCACCTCCGTGTTTTGCGAAGATCTCTTCTTTTTTCTCTGAACTTAAATATGACATGCCAATATTACTTGAATAATTTTTATGTACAATCCCAACTTTTGGAATTACGGTGCAAAGATAAGAACTAATTACGAATTATGAATGCTGAATGTCGAATTAAATTATTCTCTTCCCAAACCTTCATTCGGAATTCGGAATTATTCATTCGTATCGGACTTATAGTCCTCCATCGGAAACGTACATACCATCTTTAAAGATGCGCACTTTCAGCAAGACACCGTCCCGGTCATAGACAAAGACTTTTCCATCTTTCAACTGACCGTTTCTGAACAAACCGTCAATCCAGATTTCATCGGATTCGGTGTATAGTTTATTGAATCCGTTGGGCTGGAATACAACTCCCCTGGCAACACGTGGCGCATGCACAAACGGAGCATTCATCATGGAATTACGGGAATGTGAAACCGGGCTGGAATCCTGAATTCGTTCAATTTTACTAACGACATTCTGAATTTCAGGGTTTTCCACACTCACATTACGAGGTGTTCTTACACTCAGGTAAGTGGAGTACAATTGAGGATAATTTTGAGATAACCAATTAAAATCAACGTGTGCGTTCTGAGACTGGTTTTGGTGCATCGACTCCTCTACCCAGAATTGGTAAGCATAAGGAGAACTAAATGCACGTTTTGCAAAGAATACTTGTCCTGCAACCATTTCACGGTTGTGAAAAAACATTCTGCAGTCGAACAAACCATTATGTGCTTCTAAAATCTGAGACGGAGTAATTTTTCGCGGAACAGTACTTGCCTGAATCAATTCTCCTTTTTTGTCAAAACGGAAATAAGCTCCTCCGGGTCTGTTATCCAGGTACTCCCCGATCAAACGTGGAGTTTTTCCATCAGGATAATAACAAATCCATGCTCCGAATTTGCGTCCCTTAATATATCTTCCTTCTTTTCTTTTTGATTCGCTGTCAAGCGTCGTAGCATCATTTCCTTCATCAACCACCCAATATCCGGTTCTTTTTCCCTGCGTATCAAATTGGTTCAACGTATCCGCTTCGCGCACTTTTGCAGACCATCCGAAATGGGACAACAAAAGTAAAAAAGTGAGTATGCTTATTATTTTATTCAAGGTAATCTATGTATTAGTTCTGCAATAGTTTTCAGTTGAACGAATATAATCTTTTACCCTATATAGCACCGTATCCAATGAAAATATTTTCCTAACAAATGAATATTCATACTATTTCAGTGAATAATTATTTCCGGTTGAATTATTCCCTGAAATAACGATTTAGTTTTGTTAAAAAGAAAGGAGAAGTCGCGTTTCAGAAGCAATTACAGCTGAATTGAAATGACTTTTGAAGGTTCGCTCACGATGAAATCCACAAATGTATCCGGATCATTTAAGATGAATACGGGAGCCACTATTTTTTGATTCCCTTTTTCCAATATTCCCTGGTAAAGATAAATCGCCGTTTCACTTACGGAAAGCACTTCACCTGTTTCCAAAGTGTTTACAGAAACTTTTGGTGCGAATTCCGGCTTGAAAATGAGGTTAAAATCAGTTAGTTTTCCTTTTCCTTTCGTTTTCCAGCTTCCACTAAACCGGGCAAGTTCGAATTCATTCACCGATTGATTGATGACGCCATTTTCCGTTTCATGTTCCATTTCCAGACTTCCTTTGAGAGGAATCAAAATGCGTTCGTAACCTTCAAACAGGGAAAACTCCGACTCTTCAATTTCTACCACGGCAGAGCTGACCCTCCAATCGAAGTTTCGTTCACCCAGGTTCGAATCCTCCGGAGAAATATACAATTGAGTTGTCTTCCCTCCTGCCCAACTGGAAATCAAAAAATGAGCTGTCGTCCGTATTTTCATGGCAAAAAAAATCCCCCTGCCAAAGTCAGGGGGATACTATTTCTATGGAATTATGATCTGAACAATTTCAATGAATGACCCAAAGTTTCTTTCAACTCAGTTCTATTCACAATGTAATCCAGGAATCCGTGTTCCAAAACAAATTCGGAAGTCTGGAATCCATCCGGCAAATCTCTGCCGATTGTTTCTTTTACGACACGAGGCCCTGCAAATCCGATCAATGCTTCCGGTTCAGCGATATTGATATCACCCAGCATGGCGAAAGATGCAGTAACACCTCCGGTTGTAGGATCTGTCAGATAAGAGATATACGGCAATTTATGACTTGATAATTGTCCTAATTTACCGGAAACTTTTGCCATCTGCATCAATGAGAATCCTGCCTCCATCATACGCGCACCTCCGGATTTGGAAATGATCATAAACGGAGCTTTCAATTCGATTGCTTTGTCAATTGCACGGGCGATTTTCTCCCCCATTACAGATCCCATGGATCCGCCAACGAAACTGAAATCCATCGCAGCAACAACAAACGGGAAACCTTGCATATCTCCATATGCAGTTCTGATCGCATCTTTCAAACCTGTTGCTTTCTGTGTTGCTTTGATTCGATCCGTGTATTTTTTTGTATCCACGAAATCCAACGGATCTCCCGAAGTTACCTTCTCGTTAATTTCGACATATTTCCCTTCGTCAAACAACAAATAAAAATACTGCTCGGAACCGATTCTTTCGTGGTTCGAACAACGGTCACACACCCAGGCATTTCTTTCCAAGTCCTGAGCTGTAAACACCGTTTTACATCGGGAACATTTACTCCAAAGTCCTTCCGGAGTTTCTTTTTTATCTTTTGTTGAGGTAGTAATACCTTCTTTGGAACGTTTAAACCAACTCATATCACCAGCTTATTTAGTCAATGTATTTACGTTATTCAAATCTTCGAATGACTGCTCCAGGCGTTTCACAAATGTCAACTCACCCTCACGCAACCATTTTCTCGGATCGTAATATTTCTTATTCGGAACATCATCACCTTCCGGGTTTCCGATTTGAGTTCTCAGGTAATCAATTTTAGAATCAACATAATCACGAACTCCCTCTGTAAATGCAAACTGAAGATCCGTATCAATGTTCATTTTAATCACTCCGTAGCCAATTGCCTCACGAATTTCTTCAACGGTAGAACCAGAACCTCCATGGAATACAAAATCAACCGGGTTGTGTCCTGTATGGAATTTCTCCTGAACAAAGTTCTGAGAGTTCAACAAGATCTTCGGTGTCAGTTTCACATTCCCGGGTTTATATACTCCGTGAACATTTCCGAATGCAGCTGCAATCGTAAATCGCGGACTCACTTTC
This sequence comes from Fluviicola sp., assembly GCF_030151805.1. Taxonomy (GTDB): domain Bacteria; phylum Bacteroidota; class Bacteroidia; order Flavobacteriales_D; family Crocinitomicaceae; genus Fluviicola. The sequence goes on along the minus strand of NZ_JASLCN010000051.1, from coordinate 6,503 downwards.
ATCAATTCTTCGTAAGCAAACGCCACTTCTTCCGGTTGTGTATACAATTTAGAAGAATCCACATCGCTGTTATCCACACCGTCTTCTTCTCCACCGGTAATACCCAATTCGATTTCCAACGTCATCCCGATTTTGCTCATACGAGCCAGGTATTCTTTGCAAATCTCAATATTTTCTTCGATCGGTTCCTCCGACAAGTCAAGCATGTGAGAAGAATACAACGGTTTTCCTGTTTCTTTAAAGAACTGCTCACCGGCATCCAATAAGCCGTCTACCCATGGCAGCAAATTTTTCGCACAGTGATCCGTATGTAAAATAACGGTTACTCCGTAAGCTTCCGCCAGGGCATGAACGTGTTTCGCACCGGAAATCCCTCCTAAAATAGCAGCTTTTTCATCTTTATTGGAAAGACCTTTACCAGCGAAGAAATGTGCTCCTCCGTTTGAGAACTGAATGATCACAGGAGCATTCAATTTCGCTGCAGTTTCCATTACTGCATTTACTGTTGAAGTACTGGTAACATTCACTGCTGGAAGCGCAAATCCTTTTTCTTTTGCAAAGCGGAAAATCTCCTGAACCTCATCTCCTGAGGCAACTCCGGGTTTAATAGAATAAGCCATTTTAGTCATTATTTGGGGTGTAAAAGTAATGAAAAGCGCCAAATAATGACGAAGAAAGCATAAAAATCAACTCAAGCTCTTAGAATGGTACACCAATTCCAAAATGCAGGTACATGCGGTAGAGGTTTTTCGGAATAAAATTTCTGTAGTCCGGACCATAAACTGCTTCTGCTTTGGTGTGAAATTCCGTTTTCGGGCTAAAAATCCAACGCTCTCCTTCGGGAAGAGAAGGATTATGAATCGGAAGCCCCAAATCCAAGCGGAATAAAAAGTAGGTGAAATCAAAACGGAGACCATATCCGACAGAAACACCCAATTCTTTTAAGAATCCGGCAGAAATCTGACCACCGGGACGATTCGGATCTTCTTTACGTGTCCAGATATTTCCCGCATCGGAGAAAATCGCGTGATTCAGAATTCCACCCGCCCCGAACCGGTATTCCAAAGATGCATTGAAGCGAATGTCTCCAATCTGGGTAATTGCAAAATTCGGATCCAGAAGTCCCTGGTACGAACCCGGACCAAGCGTTCTCGCAACCCAACCGCGGTTATCGTTTGATCCTCCGGCAAAGAACGAATAATCATATGGCAGGGAGGTCGGTGAATTTTTCATCGGAAATCCGACACCAGCCATGGTTCTGAACGCCAGCGTACTGTGTTTTCCGGTTTTGTAATAAATCACAACTTTATTATCTATCACGGAAAATTGCGCATAAGGAACTCCCAGAAAAAGCTTGTGTCCTGCCGTATCATACTGAGGTTTGATCGACGTGATTCCATTTAAGAGATTTCCCGCAATGGAAAAACTTCCCGAATAAACAAAACGCAATTTAGCATACTTCCGCTTTGTTTTCTTATCGTTGTCAAAATCATATGTTACCCTGAAATCTTCCCAGATAAACTGATCGCGGTAAGCATTCTTCAAAAACAAATCATTCAGTGCATTCAACTTTTCCGTGAATTCAGGCAGTGGCTTGATCGAAACAAACTTGATGACGGAAGCCCCCGGCAAACCAAAAGAAACCGACTGTGTTTTTCCATCTCCAACCAAAAATTTGTAGATGTAGTTGAACTGAAGCACACTTCTGGAGAAATCAGGTCTTTTCTGAAAGTTATACGCGGTTGAAAGTTCCGTTCTTGGTCTTTGTCTTTTCCCCAGGATCGTCACTCCGAAAGGAAATAATCCCGGAATATCCAGTTTAGCCGACGGTCCGATCTCCAGCGTGTTAAAGCTTCTTTCCTGCGTTTTGATCTTATTTCCGTTGGCATCCTTGGAGAATACACTCGGGTTGGATTCAAAACCTCCTGAAATCGAGAACACGAAGTTTGTTCCCGTTCTGAAAATATTCTTGTTGTTGTAATTCAGCGAAGCACTCAATCCCAGGAAACCATTCGAGTTCTTTGCACGCGGCTCAAAACTGAAACTCTGCTTGGTCGCAGGTGTCAGATAATAATGCACCTTCACAAGCCCGCTTCCGGGATAAGTTTCCACAATTTCAGGTTTGATCACCGAAAACAATCCCAACTGAACCAATCTTTCAAAAGAACGCTCGAGATAATATTCTTTGTAGTAATTGTCGTTTTCCAGGTAATTCTGCGCCTCAATCAATGCCGGACTTACAAACAATTTGCCATTGTAATAAAAAGTCGCCACTCTATGCGGGTCAAAATCAATACTGTCTTTGTATTTTCCGAGTAAATTTTTATCTACCTGACTTTTAATAATCACCTTATGGCCTGCGGCCTGGGATTTTTCGTAATCCTCAACCGGTTTCCGGATCTTTTTATAAACCGTATCATCCAGGGTGATGATGAAACCGTTTTCCTTCAAGTCCAGGCCCTTTTTGGCTACATCGGATTTAAAATCTCCTTTGTAATAACTGGTGTCCGAAAAATGGAAAAACACACTGTCTACCCGCGTAGAAACATGCGGAATATAGGTTACGTTCTTCGGATTGTTTTTATCCTGTACCACCCGGTCCCCCAAAACAATCGTCAATGTCATTTTCAGACTGGTTTTGGGAGAATTTGAAACCCTGCTCGTATCGGCCTTATAGGTGACATTTGTTTCAACAAAACCAAAATATGTCTGATCTCTTAAATAACTGGCGAGTTCTCCCCGGTATGCGCTGAACTTATCTGCATCAAAAGGAAGGTTGATCTGTTTTTTGTCGATAATACTTGCCTTGAAATCCGAATTCAAACCTTGCTTATCAGTTTCTTTTTGAATAAACACCTCAAAATCGTGTTCAACAGACGGGTTCGAACAAATGAGTTTCACCGTATCGATATAATAACGGGTTCCGGTTACGATATCGTAATTTGCAACCACCTTGCGTTTCAGCTTATGCTTATTCAGCTTGCGGTGAATCGTATCAAACTGGCTGCTTACATGCGAATAGAAATACCCTTTCGAATGCATATATGCCTGAATCTGAACCCGGGAACGTGTCATTGCTCCGGTATCTGCAACAACAGGTGCTTCACCGAATTTGTACTTGATTAATTGTCTGAGTGTTGAATTCGGATCAAGCGTATCGCGTAATCGGACTTTCTTATAAATGTAATCCGGTTCTCCATGTCGGATAGCGCGCTGCCTTCTGCGTTCGTTGATCCGGATTTCGCGCTTGGCTTTTTTCCGGTTTTTAAAATTTAAGCGATCCAGTTTCTTGATTCTTCCCTTTTCGGTTTTGGCACTGTCGATCCAATTATACAATTTCAGACGAAGCGGAACTCCGATCACTTTTAGATTCGGTTTTTGCTTCAAGACATCTTCCACTTCCGAGGTATTGATTTTATCGCCCTGAACCGTGATTTTGTTCTTCACCAAAAGATGCTTGCCGGGAGGAACCAACTTGGTTGACGAACAACTTTGAACAACAAATACAACCGCAGCAATTACGAATGCATGAATGAATTTAAATAGCTCAAAGCGCCTCACCATAAGACAAAAATAAGAAACCAAAACAAAAATTCATTTTAAACGAAGCGAATTTGGTAAGTTTGACAAAAAAAAGTGGAAGCCCTTTCTAAAGCCAAACAAAAATGGATCCGGTCTTTACAGCAAAAAAAGAACCGTGAATTGGAATCGCTTTTCGTTGTAGAAGGCGAAAAATCAGTCCTTGAAGGAATTTCTGCGCTTTCATCACATTTAGAAATACTGGTTACACTTGAGGCATTCGCATCACAAATTCCAGGCCAGTTTTATTCCAAAACATTTACGGTTACAACTAAAGAATTAGAGCAAATTTCGGAATTGAAGACTCCGAATAAATGTTTAGCCGTTTTCAGACGGCCGGAAAACGGGTTACTTCCCAATGCATTGACCATTGCTTTGGACGGAATTCAGGATCCGGGAAATATGGGAACCATTCTTCGCCTGGCAGATTGGTTCGGAGTCAGACAATTGATCTGTTCCCGGGACACCGTCGACTGTTACAACTCCAAAGTCATTCAATCTTCCATGGGAGCCATCTACCGCATTCCTGTTCACTATATTGATCTGGCAGAATTTTTGCTGAGTTCTCCGCAACAAAAATTCGGAGCGATGCTGAACGGAAAAAATTACAAAGAAATCGATTACCCAAAAGATGCCATCCTGATTATGGGAAACGAAGGAAAAGGCGTCAGACCGGAAATTGAAGCGCTTTTCGACGTTCCTGTAACCATTCCGCGATTCGGAGAAGCAGAATCCTTGAATGTGGCCACGGCGACAGCTATTTTGTTAGCCGAAATCGTCGGTTGATTTGCTCTCATCAATCCATCTTTTGTTTTACAACAAAAACGAATACTTTTAACACATTCAAACACTTAACAAATCCGCAATGAAACTTTTTGGACTGTTTTTTTTCATCTGTCTTTCGCACACGGCCTTTTCTCAGTTCGATCTGATAGATAAAGACACCAGCAAATATGCTTCATACCGTTTGTCGATCCGCATTGCCAATAACCGCATCAATACCGATCCGAACAATGCGGAAGCGTATATTCAGCGCGGATACTATCTGAATCTATTGGGCGATTACGACGGAGCTCTTCGCGATATTGACAAGTATTTGTCTTTGCGCCCTGCTGAAGCCCCGGTTTATAAATCACGCGCCAAAGTAAATTTCGAAAAAGGAGATCTGGACCAGGCAATCAAAGACGTTTCAAAAGCCCTCGAGCTGAATCCGGAATTTGATGAAGCCCGGCAAGACCGCGCAACCTTGTACTATAAAACCGGAAATTTTAAAGCCTGCAAACCGGACCTGCTCTACCTCCTAAAGAAAAATCCCAACGATTTGTCATTGATCCTGTATCTGGGTTACTGCGAAACGAAAGAGAAAAACTTCAATAATGCCATTTCCTACTTCCGGACAATCCTTTCGAAAGATTCGCTATACAAAGAAGCATACAACAATTTAGGCTTCTGCTACTTTAGTCTGGGAGACAACACAAAAGCGTTGGAAGCAATCAACAAAGCCATTCAGATCGACCCGCGTTATCCGGAAGCATATGATAAACGCGCCCAGGTTAAAATCTCAACCAACGATTACAAGGGCGCATTGGAAGATTTGAATAAAGCACTTTCCTACAATCCGTTTTTGAGCACATCGCTCAATAACCGCATGCTGGCTTTAATCGAATTGAAACGCTACAACGACGCTTTAGGCGACGCCAATCTGTTACTGCAATTGGTGGAACCAACCCCGGAAGTGCTCGAAACAAGAGCAAAAATTTACAAAGAATTAGGCAACACCAAATTGATGGAAGAAGATTTGAAGTTTGCGGAAGAACTCAGGAAACAATTACAAATACCAAAATGAATAGAGAATTTAATGTTCTCAAACCTGTAAAATATCCTTGAACAAATAACACCCGAAAAAGATTTTTCTGTCTTCCGACTTAGGTTAAGTACGGACCATATATAAGAACATAAAGGATTTCTAATACCATCCTCTAAATTCTTGTACAAAACAAAAAAGTGATAATTTTACATCAATTCTTAAATTAAGTGACACCATGAAAAAAACCATCCTATCTCTTTTATCATTTGCACTGGTAAGCACCTCTTTTTCACAGAATTTATGCTTTAGTGAACTCCATCCGGTTCCATCTTTACCGGGAGGTAATTTTACACCAGCTTTTAATGACCCTTCCCCAAATCAGTCCTTTGTATCGGACTTTAATATGGACGGAAATCCGGATCTCCTGATTGTCGGAACGGATGTCAGCGGAACCGGGCCAGGAGGAATATCCAATATATACATCTATCTCAATGACGGAACCGGTCAGTTCACTCCTGATCCGGCAAACCAGTTTTCTGAAACCGGTATGCAGCAACGCATTGCAGGAGTGGGTGATATTGATGGCGATTCGGACGATGACATTCTCGTCTTATCCGAAATGCTGAACAAATCATTCCTCTATAGAAATGACGGTACCGGAACCTTTACAGTTGTGAGTGGTTCCCCTTTTGAAACGATCGACCTGATGAGTTCTGCGATCAATGCATATCCGCAATTTGTGGATGTGGATGATGATTCAGACAAGGATATCTTCCTTGGAGCGCGTTTGTTCCTGAATGACGGAACCGGGAATTTTACCGAAACAACTCCCCTTTCAGATCTTACTGCATTCATTCAGATGACTACATTTGACGTCGATAATGACGGAGATCCCGATGCAATCGTAACAGGAACATCATCATCATCAGGCTCCGTAGCAAGAATCTATCTGAATGACGGAACCGGGAATTTCTCCATTTCGTCCTCAAGCAGCTCGCTAATCCCGGTAGAACAAGGATTCATCGACTATTCAGATATTGATGCGGACGGTGATTTAGACCTGATTATTACCGGAATGAACGTGACCACACATACTTCTCCTACCAACCTGTATACC
>NZ_JASLCN010000049.1 GCF_030151805.1 Fluviicola sp. | reverse complement strand
GTTTAACCTAAGTAATGTCATTAAATAGATATGAAATTGAACAGACATAAAAAATTGAAGGCATTCTCGCTTGCTGAAATCCTGATCGTTTTGGCCATTATGGGAATTCTATTGATGCTCGTCATTCCGAATCAAAGCGGGATTGCTACGCGCACCAAAAGCATGGAAGCACAGCAGGAATTGAGAATGATCCACAACCTGCAGTATGCTTATTTTCTGCAGTACTCAAAGTATTCCATGGATACCAAAGAGATCAATTACATTCCGCACAAATTGATCACCGAAAACGGCACAGCACTTTATCGCGTTTCGATTATCGAAGCTTCTCCTTCCGGGTTCAAAGCAAAGGCGGAAGCCGTGCAGGATTTCAACGGAGACGGGAAATACAATATTTGGGAAATTGATCAGGAAGGTCAACCGAAAGAAACACAAGTAGATTAATCCGATGTTCGTTTTCGTAGTCATAGCAGTTCTATTAACAATCATCTACCAGGATTTCCGCTACCGGGAAATCTGGTGGTTCACTCCGCCCCTGCTTTTCATCAGCGGATTGATTTATCATTGGAAATTGCTCAACTGGGAACACTTCTTTTTCAATTTGCTGTTTATCAGTTTTGTTCTCAGCTTCCTGGTCGTGTATATCCGCATCCGTTTCAGCTCAAAGAACTTGTTCAAAGAATATTTCGGATTGGGCGATGCCTTGGTCTTACTGGCGCTTACACCGCTGTTCGCCTTTCCGTTTTTCATCTATTTTTTCACTGCCGGTACGATCATCAGTCTGATCGGTTTCTTTCTGACCATGCTGTTTTTCAAAAGCAAGAAATCAATTCCTTACGCAGGCTATATTTCGCTGTGTACGATCGTTTTTCTGTTGCTCACCGAGTTCAAAATTGCACCAATCTTCCATGAATTATGAGTGAAGTGAACAACCTGTCCGTTTCTGCAGAATTACAGCAGGTGATTCCATCCGATCTGGCGTGGCATTACCGTGTGATTCCCCGGGAAATCACAGAAGAACTGGCAACGTTTTATATTGACAATACGCAGCATTTAAATACGGTTGCGGAAGAACTCACCGCCCTGCTCGGTAAAAATGTAGAGTTGGTTCCCGAAAAACCGGACGTTATCCAGCGTTCACTCGGAAAATTCTTCCGCAGGGCCAACCAGGAAAAACAATTGGTCTTCAATGCCAATACGGATTTTGTGGATCGGATTATCCAGGATGCAAACCACTTGGGAAGCAGTGATATCCACATCGAAATTTACGAAGACCGGGCACGTGTCCGGATCCGGATCGACGGACATTTGATCGAACGTTATTCCATCGACAAAACGGAATATTCGGAATTGGTCAACAAAGTGAAAATCCGTTCCAATCTCGATATTTCCGAAAAACGGCTTCCGCAAGACGGACGAATCCAATACCAGAATTTCGATATCCGTGTTTCCATTCTGCCTACACTTCACGGCGAAAAGATCGTGATGCGTATTCTGGGGAAAGATGCTTCATCAATTCAGATAACGCAGCTTGGGCTAACAGACAATGATCTGAGAAATTACCTGGAAGGAATCAAAAAACCGCATGGAATTGTGCTGATCAGCGGGCCGACGGGTTCGGGAAAAACGACGACTCTCTATGCAACTTTGAAACAGTTAAACGATGAAAAGCGCAACATTGTAACGGTCGAAGATCCGATCGAATACACGCTGGAAGGAATCAACCAGGTGCAGCTGAAAGAACAAATCGGGCTGACATTTGCAAGCGCACTTCGTTCCTTCCTCCGGCAGGATCCGGATGTGATCATGCTTGGAGAGATCCGTGATGGGGAAACTGCCCAGATGGCAATCCGCGCGGCATTAACCGGTCACCTGGTTTTGTCAACCATTCACACGAACTCTGCCTGGGGAACAATTTCGAGGTTGATCGACATGGGCGTTCCTTCGTTTTTGATTGCGAGCACCATCAACACTTCAGTCGCTCAGCGCTTACTCCGCAAACTGTGTACGACCTGCAAACAGGAAGTAGAAACTTCTCCCCTCGACTGGCCGCGGAACTTCAATCCGGAAAACATTCCTTCTAAAGTATTTGAAGCCGTTGGTTGTGACGATTGCCATTTTACAGGTTACAAAGGTCGAACGGCTATTTATGAAGTCATTCCGATTGATTTCGAATTGTCCGAAAGCATTAAAAACAATGACTCAACCATTGAAGACAAACTGGTTGAACGAGATATTATTACGTTAAACAAACAAGCACTTGAATTAATAAAATCCGGAATCACTTCGCTGGAAGAAGCATATCCGATATTAACTGAAATCTAAATGAAAAAACACCTTCTGATACTTTTCCTATTCGGCGCCGTCATGCTGCATCACCAGGTGAAAGCCCAAAGCTTCACCGAACCTACGTTGCGCGCAAAACTGGACAGCCTGAGTATCCAATCGAAAGGATTGAACAATACCTTTCAGTTGAATGTTTCAGGGTTGCCGCTATCGGAATTGGTAAACTCCATCGCACTCGAAAACAACCTGAATATCAGTATTGATCCGGTATTAAACAATGCCGTTTCGTACAACTTTTTCGATGCGAAGGTAAAAGACGTACTCGTATTCCTGTATGAACATTTCGACATTGAATACCGTTTTGTCGGGAACATTCTTGCGATCACCAAACGGGAAATCAAAAAAGAGGCTCCACAACCGAAGATTGAGAAGAAAATCGACGTGAAGTACAATCCTTCCAATGAGTTTTTGTCTGTGGACCTGAAGAACGACAGCCTTTTCAGAGTGATGAAAGAAATCAGTTCCCTGAGCGGAAAAAACATCGTGATTGCTCCGGATGTCAGAGACAAACCGATTACCGGATATTTCCTGAACAGACCGTTCGACCAGGTAGTTGCCATGACTGCCAAAGCAAACGGATTGGAAAGTTCCGTAGATGAAAACGGAATCACCTATGTGTTTGCTTCGACTAAAACCGAAAAGAATACCAATCCTTCCAGTTCCGGCGGTGGATTCAAACCGGCAACGGATTTCGAGCAAACCGGAGTTCAGATCAAGAAAAATGAATTCGGAACCCTGGATATCATCGCCAATAACGCCGATATTTCCGACATCATCAAGTTTTCGGCGCAAGAACTTCTGACTCCTTATTTCTTCTACAATAAACCGGACGGGAAAGCCAGTTTTCAACTGCAGGATGTGACATTTCCGGAAGTATTGAATCTCCTGTTCGTTGGAACAAAATATGCGTATAAAGAAGACAATAAGCTCTTCCTGATCGGGGAAAACAAGTCGGAAGGAATTCGTGTAACAGAAGTGGTACGCATGGAAAACCGCACAATCGAAAACGTAAAAACATCCGTTCCGAAAGAACTTACGCAAGATCTGGATGTAAATGAATTCCCGGAATTAAACGCCTTGATTGTAACCGGTCCTGCCAGAAAAGTGGCAGAGTTAAAGTCATTCCTTTCCTCCATTGATATCGTGGTTCCTTTGGTACAAATTGACGTTATGATCCTGATTTCAGAGCGAACCAGCACCGTTACTTCCGGAGTAAAAATGGGATTGGGAGATAAACCGACTGTGACCAGCGGAACCGTTTTCCCTTCTCTTGATGTGAATCTGGGAGCAAGTGCGCTCAACAATATCCTGAACACCATTAACGGGTTTGGAGTTGTGAACCTGGGAGCCGTAACGGAAAACTTCTACATGTCACTTCAGTTACTGGAATCCAATGGAATGATTGACGTGGAAAGTACGCCGAAAATCACTACGTTGAGCAGCCATTTGGCAACGGTATCGATTGGTCAGACGACCTATTACCAGGAGCAGCAAGTCAATTACCAGAATACGGTTGTCAACCAGGGAGTATTGACTTCCAAGATTTGGAAATCCGTTGATGCGAATCTGACCGTAAAGATCAAACCCTTTGTTTCTTCCGACGGAAATGTCACGATGGAAATTACACTCACCAATGACGATTTTGACGGAAGCCGTGTAGATTTAACAGCTCCGCCGAATGCAACCAAGCAGACCTTCGAATCCATGATCCGCGTTCAAAACGGAGATGTGGTCTTATTGGGTGGTTTGGATAAAAAACAGAACAATAACAGTGGAAACGGAGTTCCGCTACTTTCGCGTGTTCCGGTGATCAAATGGTTATTCAGCAGCAGAAGCAAAGCGAAAAGAAAGTATAAATTGCATATCATTGTTCGCCCAACGGTTACGTATTAATGAGAAATCCATTCACACATAGCGGCCCCAAAAAGTTCAACTTCATTTCGATTCTTCATCAATCGAACGGAAGTCTGTTTCAGTATGCCTGCATTGACGAAACATCTACGGCGCATGCATTGGAAAGCTATGAATCCATGGAAGAGATTCTCAAAAAAGCAACCAAAACGATTCCCTTCATTATTCATCTTCGCGGAGCAGGAGTTTTGGCCAGAAGTGTGGAAAATGTACCGAATTACAAAGAACGCCTCCTTGTTTCGGGGAGGGAAGACGAATTTTATTTCAACAGTTACGAACGATCCGGATCTGTTCTGGTTTCCTTTGCGCGCAAGCATGTTGTGGATGAGTTTTTGAGCCCGATAGAAGCCGTTAAAGGATTTATCTGGGGAATCTATATCGGACCATCCGTTTTGCCGTTTAAGGCCGAAAATCCTACGAGTATTCAAGCGGATTATGTGGTATCGTTTCCTTCCAAAGAACAGGTCACGATTACTAAAAATGAGCAGGAGCTTTCCGAAAAGCACATACAAAGCAGTTACCTCGAAGCAATTATCAATGAATTGTTTGGAAAACAAGCCCGCGAAGATGCATTTCACCAGGGAATTCCGGAGGAAGTATTGAATCAGACAAAAGCGAATTACAAAGATTATTCCCGCTTCAAAGTCATTGGTTTAAGCATCCTGGCGTTCTTTCTCATCACGTTGACCGGAAATTATTTCCTCGTCAATCACCTCAACCAGGTGGCGGCAGATTACGAACAGGAAATCTCGGGCTACCAGGACAACTTTGCAGTCATCGACCGCATTAAACAGGAAAAACAGCGCAAACTGGTCTTGTTTCAGAATTCCGGAATTCAATCCGGAAACCTGTTGTCTTATTACACAGACGATATCGGGGCAACGGTTCCGAAAAGCATTCAATTCACCGAAATGGAATTGTTTCCGTTGGTTCAGCCGCTCAAACCCAAGCACAAGGTTGAAACGGACAATTCGAAGATCACCATTCACGGCCTCAGAGCCAACAGCAAGGTGCTCGACGACTGGATGGAAGACCTCGAGAAAAAAGAATGGATTCAAAGTGTGGAGGTGATCAATTATTCCCGTTTGAATAACAAGAGTTCACTCTTTCACATCATTATACACATCCGGCAATGACTTTATTTGA
>NZ_JASLCN010000501.1 GCF_030151805.1 Fluviicola sp. | reverse complement strand
CCTGGGTAAATGCTAAAAGCAAAACAACCTTTTGTTCTTGGAACCGAGTTAAACGCTGTTCTTGGTCAATTAATTCCAGAACAGACTTTCCCGTATCCTCAATTCCCTGTGCGTACAGCCAATGCAACTGGTCCAGGGATTCATACTTTTGAGTATACAAAAGGAATGTTCGTTCAATTACATTGGTTGCCGACGAGCGAATACCCGGAAGATGGCCAAGTGTTTGTTTCAATGGATCAGGATGACCTAATTGCAAGTATTGCAGATAAGTTGAAACAAGTGAATGGTAAAATACTGAATACTTAGGAATCAATGGGTTTTCACTAAACAAAGATTGCCTGTAATAGGCTTCAGCATAACTTTTGTTTTTGGCCATTTCAATTCCTACTAAATACCGTTTTTTCAAGGAATGATAAAAACGGGTATAAGCTCTTGAAAAGAGTTCTTCGGGTGGTTGAATTGCTTCCATAATCCTATAACGCATTCAACCCACCAATCTTACATAAATTCAGTTAAAAATTCCTGAAACCCAGTAAAACCCCAAGTCACTCCATGTTTCTCCATGCTGTTATCAGGTAACTCCATGTTGTTGACAGGTTGTTTTCAGGTCACTTTTTTTGATTTAGATCGTGAAATTTGGAAGAAAAATGTCAATTGCGTTATTGCTAGTACACTTGCAAAATTATTCTCCCGATTTATATCATTCACAGGTTCTTCCGGAAATGGAATTGAAATAGTATATTGCAACCGATTTAGGTGGTTAGGTTAGGTTGATTAGTAAATGGAGTAATGACGCCTGTCTTACTCCATTTGCATTTTGTACCATCTGGATGATCTGATATTACAGCATCAAAGGTTCGACTGATTTTGTTCATTAATAAATTGCTCCAAATAATCATAGATCTTAACAGCAAGGGCATCTATTTTCCTATTCGATTGACCGATAGTTAGTTTTAGCATTGGTTTTGACATTTCCACATACTTCTCAAAAATTTCATCTACGTTTTCGCGATTATCCAGGTCCATTATCTCAAAAATAACGGAATCAATATTCAGTTGATAATCATCTGCGCGAATTTGCATTCTCTGAAGTAAATTGATCATTTTCCAATTAACCAAATCTTGCTTGATGAGGTTTATAACGATTACTCTATTACAATTAAAGATCTTTTGGTTTTCTATTGGTGCGTTTGGCAATGCTTCCATTCGAAGTAGGTTTAATTCCTGTTTAGCACCAAAAACAGAAAGTTCATATAACAAGCAGGCGTGGTGCTTAGCTTACTGTATTCTAGGCATCGCCAAACGCCCGACGCACAGTAAACCAAAGACAACCACGCCCGTTTCCAGGAGTGGTTAGTCTATCAGTTCTTGTGCGTCTTAAATTGGCGATTTCAGAATACAAGATCTAATAGCTAACGCTACTCTAATATTTTAGGAGTACTTTCTTTGCTTTTCACAAAGTTACTACTCTCATTGACTAATGAATGACTAAACTTGATAATTTCTCCATTGTTACAGATTCTTCAAAAAGTTTTTAACATGACAAATATGCAATATTATTTCAATTAATTAAAATAATATTTAATGAAAATGAAATAATATTTAACAACCTGCCACTCAGGGCGGCTAGGCTCACTTGAATACAATAATTATAAGCCCCAAAAACCAATACATTTACATATAACGACTAAATATCACTAGTGGCAAAGAGGGAAAATATAGCATATAATAGAATAAACATCGTTTTAGCCGAAAAGAATGTTTCTAAAAAAGATCTAGCCGAGAAAATCGGAAAATCTGTGACCATGGTTAGCTATTATTGCTCCAATACTTCACAGCCTTCTTTGCAAACTCTACATCAAATTGCTTTAGCTTTAAAAGTTGATGTTAGACGTTTGATAGTCCCGACACCTGATGAGGACGAAAAGTAATTTTTGAAATAGATAATAAAACTATTCATCATCTTAGAAAAAAAGAGAAAGATCCAAATCTCTTTTAAAGTAATACTCTTGCTTCACTGACCTTTTTAATAAAAATGTGGTTTTCCGCAATCAAATACCGTATTTATACGGTTGATATTCTCAATTAATCTTCTTTCATTGCAGCACTGAAACTTTAACGAACTGATTAGTTGTGAGACGTAATTTATGAATATCTCAATTCATAATTAAAGAGATAAAAACTATCTCTTAATCAACATGCTACGAAGTCATTTGAAAGCTCTTCTAGGTAATTTCAGATTTATAAGTTGAAGATTTTAAGACGTGGAATTTTGATCACTTAATAAATAAGTGAAGAGCTTATGTATACTAAAATGACTTATGAAATTACATAAATTAAAAATTATCGGGTATCGTAGATTAAAGGAAATCGAGTTATATTTTGGTGATGCCACCTTTATAATTGGCCAAAACAATTGTGGGAAAAGTTCAGCATTAAAAGCGATTGAAGTTTTATTATCGGCGAAAAAAACGCTCCCCTCAACTGATTACTATTCCATAATAGATGAAGAAACTGGTGAAACTAAGCCTGATATAACTAAAATTACATTGGAAGCGGAATTTCGTAATTTGCCTGAAGAATCAAAATCTTGGAGAGGTTTTAAAGGCAGAATATTTAGTTATGAAGCTATTGATGAAAACGATTCAGGATTATCTGTAGTATATAGAAAAACATTTGAATTGGGAAAAGACGTTGTAATAGAATTCAAGGCAAAAGAAAAAACGATTAATCCTCTTTACGAAAAATGTAAAACGGCAAATGATTATATAAATCAAGGTCTTGATTCTAAATTGATTTCGGAGCATTTTTCTGAATTAGACAAGAATATAGGCACAAGTAAATCCGCATTAGAGAAATTAGATTCAATTGATGAGATATGGGACTTATCTGAAACAGAATCTTGGTTTGAGAATCCAGGAGGTATACCAGGTAATGTTCTCAAAATGTTACCACGATATTTATTAATTCCAGCAGATTCTTCAATATCAGAGTTACAGGGGAATGGTGGCGGTGTGTTAGGAAAAACATTAAGTGAATTATTTGAAACAGTTCGAGAAGGTTCCGATAATTTTAAAAACGCCCAAGAATATTTAACAAAACTTTCTAGAGAATTAGATCCGAAAGATGAAGATTCTGAATTTGGTAAAATGATGACAGAACTAAATTCAGTATTGTCGAGTGTATTTCCAGATTCGAAATTGCATGCTACTACTGACCTTAGCGATCCTTCAAAGGTATTAAAGCCCGCGTTTAATGTTGAAATGTCAAGTAATGTCAGGACATCAATAGAAAATCAGGGAACCGGAATGATTCGTGCTGCGGTTTTTGGTATGTTGCGTTTTCGCCAGAAATGGCTTTCAAAAAGAGAGGATGATCATAACCGTTCATTGATTATTTGTTTTGAAGAACCAGAGATTTATTTACATCCTAGTGCTGCTAATCAAATGCGAGATGCAATTTATGATCTAAGTAAGGGAGATTCTCAAATTTTAGCGACCACACACTCCCCATATTTAATAGATATTTCACGTAAACCAAGGCAAATACTGAACCGATTTAAAGCAGATAGTAACCATATTGTATGTGATTGCTTTAATGTTTCTGACCAGTTCAAGTCTCTACAAGCTGATGATAAAAGCTATGTAAAAATGTTATTAAAAATAGATCCTTACATTGCAAGAGCTTTTTTTACTCAAAAAGTAATAATCATTGAAGGTGATACCGAGGATATTTTACTTAAAGAATCGTTAACTCGATTACCTAAAGCTAGTTATTTAAGTATCGTTTCAAATTTTGAGATTATAAAGGCCAGAGGAAAAGCTTCAATTATTGGACTTGCCAAATATTTAACTTCGATGGGGATAAATCCTATTGTCATTCATGATAAGGATAGTAATACTCCTGATTCTTTTAAATATAATGCTTCAATCGCCTCCGCTGTAGGAAATAATGGAAGAATTATACTCATGGAAGAAAGTGTTGAAGAGCAGATTGGATATACTGCAACTTATGAAAAACCATTTAAAGCTTTTAAAGAAGCGCAATCTTGGGGACAAGCTTGGACCGATTTGCCTGAAGGTTGGCGGAATAAATTAAAGGAGGTATTCGAAGAATATATTCCTTAATCTCGACTTTATCTTTTCAAAAAATGAAAATTCTCCATACTGCGGATTGGCATTTAGGCCAACTATTCCATGAATATGATCGTACTTACGAGCATCAGCAATTCCTTAATTGGTTAGTCAAGATATTATCTGAAGAACAAATCGATGTATTACTGATTAGTGGAGACGTCTTTGACCTTTCTAATCCAGCTGCTGCAACGGTGAAAATGTTTTATACTTTTCTTAGTCAGGCGATAAAAACAAATCCGGACATACAAATTATTATCATCGCTGGGAATCACGACTCCGCAACGCGATTGGAATCTCCTAAACCTTTATTGGAATCGTCTAATATTCACATAATAGGAATGGTAGAAAAGAATTCTGAAGGAGGTATTGATTATGAAAAGCTTGTTGTTCCTCTTTACGATTCTCTAAAGATCAAGGCATGGTGCCTCGCAGTACCTTTTTTGAGGATGGGGGATTATCCTGTTGTAGCGGATTGTACGAATCCATATACAGAAGGTGTTTCCGCATTATATAAATCAGCTTATGAATTTGCTTTACGAAAAAGAAAAGACGATCAAGCCATTATCGCGATGGGGCATTTACATACGCATGAAGCTGAAATAACCGACTTGGATAAAACGGAAAGATTAATAATGGGTGGTGTGGAATGTATTCCTGCAACAGCATTTCATAACGATATTAAGTATGTTGCTTTGGGACACATTCATAAAGCCCAACGAATTGGAGGAAAAGAACACATACGATATGCAGGAAGTCCATTGCCGCTATCATTTTCAGAACTCAATTACAAACATCAAGTTATTGTTTTCGATCTGGATCAAGAAATTAGCACTTTAAGATCGATTGAAGTTCCAGAATTCGTTTCTCTCCAAAGAATTCCACAAACTCATGAACCATTACATACAGTGATCGCGTTATTAGAAAAACTAGGTGATATAGATGATCCCCAAGAAGTAAAACCTTATCTGGAGGTGCGTATTTTGCTAGAAGGTCCTGAACCATCTTTACGACATAAGATCGAAACCACATTGATCGACAAGAAAGTAAGGCTTGCAAAGATTGATGTCAAATATCCCATTACCACTAAAGAAACACCGGAGTTTATGACACCAGACAAATTAAATAATTTGCAACCTTTGGATGTATTCTCTAAAGTATATGAAGAAAAATACGGTGTCGAAGTTCCTAATGACATGATTCAGCTCTTTCAGCAAGCGGCACAGGAAGTAAATCAAGCAGAGGAATAATATGAAAATTCTAGCCATACGAATTAAAAACTTAGCGTCTTTGGACGGTCTAACAGTAATTGACTTTACATCGGAACCACTTTGTTCTTCTGGTATTTTTGCAATAACTGGAGCTACCGGTGCGGGTAAATCTACTATACTTGATGCTCTTTGTCTCGCCTTATATAATAAAACACCAAGATATCTTCAGGCTAAGGAAAATGGTGTAGAAATTCATGATGTCCCTGGGAATACAATTAATCAGGGAGATGTGAGAGGAATATTGAGAGACGGTACTTCAGAAGGATTCGCGGAAGTTGATTTTATTGGTATTGATAGTCAGTATTATAAGGCGACATGGAGTGTGAGGCGAGCGAGAAATAAAACAGATGGAAGTATTCAGGCAGACTCCATCTCCTTGAAAAATATCACTTCCAATATTGACATCCCAGGAAAGAAAGCTGAAACGCTTAAAGAAATAGAAAGGCTCGTAGGCTTAAATTTTGAACAATTTACCCGATCAGTACTATTGGCTCAGGGTGATTTCACAGCTTTTTTGAAAGCTAATAAGGATGAAAAATCGTCTCTTCTTGAGAAATTGACTGGAACACACATTTATTCAGAGATCTCAAAAAGGATTTATGAAAAATATAAATCTGAAGAACAGCAACTCCATGAATTGCAGATTCGAAAAGAAGGTGTTGTTACACTGACTGAAGATGAGTTGAAAATACTGCAGGAAGAACAAGCCGAATTGGAAGTACGTATTAAGACTTTGGAAACCGATTTAGAGATTTTTACGAGAGAAATCGGCTGGCATGAACAGCTGAATCTATTTCAAAATTCTTTTAATGAAGCCCAAAACGCTTTGCAACTAGCAGAGCAGGTAAAGACAAACGCTACCCAACGAAAACAAAAGTTATTTCAGGTCGAACAGGCGCAAAAAGTGAGGACTTGGGTAGATTTACATGATCGCATTCAGAAACAGCAAAGTGAAAAAACAGCAAAGCGAACAGACTTGGCAGAAAGAATTGTAAAGCTTCATCTGCAAAAGGAACAACTAGAACAACAACTCGCCGCTGTCACAACTGATCTTGCTCAAAAAAACAATGCTCACCTTGATGCTATTCCATTATTGGAAAAGGGGAAAGAGCTGGATACATTACTTTCAGAAAAAGTGAAACAGCTTCAAAGGGCCCAAGAAGAATTTGACGGTGCTGTAGAAAAACGTGACAAACATCAAAAATTACTTTCCGACAAACGTACTGAACTGAATGACATTCTTGATAAAATAAAATCCATTGAAGAATGGACAACAGAAAATAGTGATCATAAGCTTATTGCCGAAAACAAAGGGGTTATTCTTTCCAAACTGCACGATGCCCAAAATCTTCTGAAAACTTCTGTTATTTCCCAAGAGCGACTGAATGAATTAAAGGAGAGTATTGAAGAAATCACCAGTAAAACCACTGCATTTGAATCCGCGTTAAAAGTACAAAAGCAAGAGTACGAAACTTTGAAAGAAGGCTATGATACTAAATCGAAAGCATTACTTCTTGTTCCGGTTGAAGCACTCAACCTGCGCAAAGACAAGATCGATCTAGCCATCCAAAATAATCTTCAAGCACAAGGACAGTGGGAGCTAGTGCATAGCCTTAAGACAGATATTGAACAATTGAAGAAGAAGCGATCAGCGAACAGTTCAGACTATAAATCTAAAGAGAAAGCCTTACAGAAGCTTGAACAACTTTTGACTATTGAAAATACCGCAAAAGAAACATCAGGTAAAGTATTGCAAAAAGCACGTTTAGCAGCGACTGAAAATGTAGAAACACTCAGAGCTAGTTTGGTTAATAATGAGCCATGTCCGGTTTGCGGAAGCGAAGACCATCCGTATGTTTTGCACAATCCTCAGGTTGAAAATGTATTAGCGGAAATAGAAGCAGCGCATAACGCAAACGAAAAGGCATACCTCGATACTTTTCAGCAGCACAATAGCCTCAAACAAGAATGCGAAACATTAAAACAAACAATGCAAAGCCAGGATGAAGAGTTTGAAAACAAAACGGTAACGTTCGAAATCAAACAACAGGAATGGGAAAAATTTGAGACCTCAACGGAAAGCCAGGATGTAGTAGATGAGCTTAAAACAGAATGGATCGCAGAAAAGCAGAAAACTCTGCAAATGAAACAAAACGATTTAAAAGACCAGATACAAACACATGCCTCAGACAAACAACAACTCGAGGCTGAAAAAACTAAAATCGATCAATTAAAAGAAACCGTTGACAGTTTGGCTAATGAAATTAAGGATAATAAAAGCACTCTGGAATTACAGCTTGAACAGCAGACCAATTGTCAAAGAGAATACGATGGGGCCACTACCTCACTTACAGAGCTGAATGACACGCTTTTTCCGTTTTTAATGACTTCAGATTGGATGGAACGTTGGAAGAAAGCACCAGAAAATTTTATCGGGGAAATCAACATAATGGCAAAGAGTTGGGATGAAAATAACGAAAATCTAAAGCTATCGACTCAACAACGAGACTTACTTGGAGCTACACTCAAAGAGTTAGATACTCAAGCCAAAAGTTTCTCGGAAGGGGCTTCTCAAAAAGAAAAGGTTCATTTCTTCCAGCAGAACGAATACAAAGATTTGGAAAAACAACGAAATGCCATTTTCGAAGGAAGACCTGTGCAAGAGGTAGAAGATCAATTCAAAAAGACGATAGAGACTACTCAACAAGAGCTCAACAATCACAAGGGAACTGAACAGCAACTCAACATTGATCATACTAAAACGGTTACCCAAAAAGAAGAGTTATCCAAGGAAATAAACGCTTTGGATACGGATATCATTGACGCTGCTGCAAAAATCAAGAATTGGCTCGATGAATTCAACCAAAAACATACTATTGCTCTAAGTGCTGAAGATCTGTCAGAATTACTTTCTTTAGGGGATGACTGGACCGATGCGGAGCGCAATGCACTTCAGGCGATTGATGAGGAGGTAACGAGGGCTGGGTCTGTTATGGCAGAACGAAATCAACTTCTGACTTTACATCAACAAGCGCGTTTATCAGAGCGAATCCTCGATGACCTCTTAGTTTTGAATAGTTCGGCTAAATCTAATGCCGAAGAGAGCAAACAAGCCAAAAATGAAATCTCCTTTAAGCTGCAATTAGATTCAACTAATAAAAACAAGATAAGCGAACTTCTCAAAACTATTGCTCAGCAAGAAAGTGTTTCAGAAAAGTGGAGAAAGCTGAATGATGTCATTGGTTCTGCAGATGGTAAAAAATTTCGTCAAATTGCACAGGAATATACGCTCGATGTTTTACTAGGTTACGGTAACATTCATTTGGAAGCACTAACCAATAGATACAAGATTCAACGTATTCCAGCTACACTCGGCTTGCAGGTGATTGATCAGGACATGGGAGATGAAATCCGCACAGTTTATTCTCTATCTGGAGGGGAATCGTTTCTGGTATCTCTTGCACTGGCTTTAGGTCTTGCCTCACTTTCTTCCAACAGAATGAAAGTAGAATCCCTCTTTATTGATGAAGGTTTTGGCTCCCTAGATCCGACCACGCTTAACATTGCAATGGATGCACTGGAAAGATTACATAATCAAGGTCGTAAAGTTGGTGTGATCTCACATGTTCAGGAAATGACTGAGCGGATCCCTACTCAAATAAAAGTAAGCAAAATGTCAAGCGGGAAAAGTAAAATAGAAATAGTGTAATCATCATATGAGAATTAGTACTTTAAAAATAAAGGGATTCCGATCGTTCGGAAAAAATGAAGTGACACTTAAAATTGATCAAAAATTAGTCGCATTTATTGGCCTTAATAGTGCAGGTAAAACTACTGCATTAGAAGCTTTGAGAAAGCTATTTGG
>NZ_JASLCN010000012.1 GCF_030151805.1 Fluviicola sp. | reverse complement strand
ATTGAACTCAGAGAGTTCAATCAGTTAATAACACGTGATAATCCTGCGGAGTTTTTGAGACAGCCACTATAAAAAACAAAAAATATTCTTCCTCGTTCTTTGTCATTCCTACCCGATAGTGAATTAATAACATTTTTTTTCAATCAAAAATTGCAAAATGAAAATGAACATTGTAATTTTGCGAAAAAGTTTAACCATTTAGTTAAACCTTATAATTAAACTATGGGATTAAAAGATTCAACGACGGAAGAAAAGATCCTGGAAGCAGCTAAAGAGGTTTTCATGAAGTACGGTCTTTATGGTGCCCGCATGCAGGATATTGCAAACACAGCGGGAATTAATAAGGCCTTACTGCATTATTATTTCAGAAGCAAGGAAAGGCTTTTCGATTCGGTTTTTGAAAAAGCACTGGAGAAATATTTCGCTCAAATGACTGTCATCGGAAATAAATCACTTCCGCTCAAGGAGCGTTTGATGCAGTATGTCGATAATATCTTCACCTTTTTCAGCGAATATCCTCAAATGTCCATGTTCATCATCAAGGAGATTTCCATCAACCCTCAAATGTTTCACGAAAAAGTGAAGACTCTCAAGCATCCCAAGTCGTTGCTGATTCCAATTCTTCAGGAAGCCATTGAGAAAAAGGAAATTCCCCCGATGGATCCGGTCATGTTCATGGTCAATCTGCATTCACTTTGTGCTTATCCTTTTTTAGCCTCTCCGCTCTACAGAGTCGTGCTGAAAAGTAACGGATATGATTGGGATGATGATTCTAAAAACAGAATCAAAGAATCCGTCAAAGAATTTATTTCCTTCAAATTTCAATAAATACACAATTATGCGCAAATTACTGACAGTACTAAGTTTTGCTTCCGTCGGAATAGGGTTCTCGCAAACCTCCATTTCGCTGGATTCCTGCATTTCCTGGTCAAAGAAAAACTATCCTCTCATCAAACAAAACGAAGTTACATTACAGCAGACGGAACAAAATGAAAAGGCGATCCGCGAAAACTGGTTGCCGAAACTTTCGTTCATGGGGCAAGCAACTTACAACACGGAAGTCGTGCAATTCAACTTCCCGGGAATGGATTTGAAATTCCCGCACGATGCTTACATGACTTCATTGAGTTTGGAGCAAACCATTATTGACGGAGGACAAACGAAATCTCAGCATACCGTTGAAAAGTTAAGTTCGGAACTGACGATTCAGCAAAATGAGGTGGAACTCTACAAATTGGTTGAACGTGTCAATCAATTATATGTCAATATTTTACTTGGTCGCGAGAACTTAAGCATTCTGGAGCTTTACAAAGAAGACCTGAGCAACCGTGCGGCAAATATGAAAGCGGGTGTTGACAACGGGTTGGTTCTTGCAAGCTCCCTGGATGAATTGGAAGCGGAAATTCTGAAAACAGATCAGAACATCATCGATTCGAAGTTCCAGTTGGACGGTCTTTACAAAACATTGACTTTGTTTACAGGAAAACCCATTGATCAATCAACCGTTCTTTCGGAAACTCCGATCGGCGGAACGGCTGCACGTATTGAGATTCAACGTCCGGAAATGAAAATTTTTGATCTTCAATCGAAATTATTGGATGCGCGTTTCAAGCAAATCAATGTAAACGCTATTCCGAAAGTAACTGTAGGAGCTGCCGGAAACTACGGTCGTCCCGGTCCGAACTTCATCAACCAGGAACTTCGCTTTTTCGGAAGTGCAAACCTGACTATCCGTTGGAACATCAGTTCACTTTACGGATTGAAAAGAGAAAAAACAAAAGTTGAATTGAACAAGAGTCTGATTGACATTCAAAAGGAAGCATTCTTGTTCAACATCGAATCTTCCTTGAATACGCAAACGGCTCAATTAAGTGCATTGGCTCAGATGATCGAAAAAGACGATATCATCATTGAGAAAAGACACAGCGTAACCACAACCGCTACATCACAAATGGAAAATGGCAAGATCACAGTTGTTAATTACTTATCTCAACTAAACGCTGAACTTCAGGCAAAACTCAACAAGAAAGTTCACGAAATCAAACGTATGAATGCCATTTCAACAATCAACGCAACATCAGGTTCAATCAAATTTTAAGAAACACAAATGGAAAAGACAAAACAAAAAAAAGAAAAAGGTTCCTCTAAAAAAATGAAGTTCATTGTTGGAGGTATTGTACTTGTAGTTATCGTGGGAATCGTCGTTTTCATGATGGGTGGAAATACAGAGTCAACGGATAACGCTCAGTTGGATGCAAACATCATTCCTGTTCGTGCGGCTATCACGGGATACGTGAAAGAAGTCTTGTTTGAAGATAACCAGGAAGTGAAAAAAGGTCAGTTGCTCGTTACAATTGATGATACAGAATACAAAGCGAAAGTAGCTCAGGCAGAAGCGGCATTGGAAAATGCAAAAGCAAACCTGAATGCGGTAAAAAGCAACGCAACAGCTTCCAATCAAAATGCAAGTGCGGCAATCTTCTCCACTGAAACAACTCAGGAAAGCATCAATTCCGCAAAAGCGAAATTGAACAAGGCAATAGAAGATAACAAACGCACTAAAAACATGTTTGCTGCGAAAGCTTCCACTCAGGCGGAATTGGACAACAGCAACGCTGAATTGGAAGTTGCGCAGGCTCAATATGATTCTGCCCTGAAACAATTGAAAGTATCTCAATCTCAATCTGCAGGTGTACGATCTCAGGCTTTGGGACAACAATCCATGATTTCTTTGGCTGAAGCAATGATTCGTCAGCGTGAAGCAGAATTAAAACTGGCATTGACGCAATTGGATTATGCAACAATCGAAGCTCCGTGTGATGGTGTTGTTTCCAAAAGAAGTATTGAAGTAGGACAATATGTTTCTACAGGTCAGTCTGTTTGTTCTGCGATTGATAATTCAAGTCTTTGGGTAACTGCAAACTTCAAGGAAACACAATTGGAAAACATGAAAATCGGTCAGCCGGTTGAAATCCATGTAGACGCATATCCTCACATTAAACTGAATGGTAAGTTGAATTCATTTGTTGGAGCAACAGGAGCAAAATTCTCTTTGCTGCCTCCTGACAATGCAACCGGAAACTTTGTGAAAATCGTTCAGCGTGTTCCTGTAAAAATCACGATCGACCATTTGACTAAAGAAGAGATTAAGATTCTTTTCCCGGGGTTGAGTGCGCACGTATCAGTAAAAGTTAAGTAATTGTGGAAACTTCTGCTTTAAAAACACCCATCGTATATCCGACGGGAGCGGAAAAGTGGATTTTAGTCATTACGGCAATCAGTTGTGCCATCTTAGAGCTTCTCGATACAACCATTGTAAACGTTTCATTACGTGAGATCAGTGGTAACGTCGGAGCAACAACAACTGAAATTGCCTGGGTGGTAACAGCATATGCCATCTCCAATGTGATTATTATTCCGCTTACGAGTATGCTCAGCGACTTTTTCGGTCGTCGAAATTACTTCACCGGCTCCGTTGTGATCTTTACGGTAGCGTCCCTGATGTGTGGTTTATCCACCAATCTCTGGACCTTAGTTTTCTGGCGTTTTATACAAGGTTTAGGTGGTGGTGGTTTGCTTTCAACAGCACAATCCATTATCATCGGAGCTTTTCCGCCGGAAAAAATCTCTGTAGCAAATGCTATTTTCGGAATGGGACTCATTCTCGGACCAACCTTCGGACCGACTCTTGGTGGGTACATTACCGATAACTTCTCCTGGCACTGGATTTTCTTCGTGAACATTCCAATTGGTATCGTAGCAACGATCCTAAGTTATACGTACGTCACCAACCGACCCGGGGCCGTCAAACCCAAGCGGATTGACTGGTGGGGGATTTTGTTCCTGGTTGTCTCTATCGGTTCGATCCAGTATGTATTGGAAGAAGGAACTGCCGAAGACTGGTTTGAAAGTCATGAAATCACAGCAATGACGATTGTTGGTCTGGGAAGTTTGGCTGCTTTTATCATCCGGGAATTAAGCATCGACTATCCGGCGGTAAATATCCGCTTGTATAAAAATTACAACATGATCATGGGTTCGATTATGAACTTCATGCTCGGATTGATGCTTTTCGGAACAGTCTTTATCTTCCCGCTGTTTGTGCAGATTTCCCTGGGCTGGACAGCCACACAGACCGGGATGTTTATGATTCCTGGAGCACTCTGTACGGCCGTCGCCATGCCATTGGTTGCCAAATTACTGGGATCGGGCATGAATCCGAAAACAGTGATCCTGATGGGAATTACCATGACCTTCACCTTTGTGATGATGCTGGCTTTCTCTTCACCGGATTCATCGGAAGGGAACTTTTATCTTCCGTTCATTCTACGTGGTTTCGGAATGGCTTTCATGATGTCTCCGATTCTGTCATTGGCAGTTTCAGGACTGAATCCGAAAGACATGCCTCAGGCAATCGGGTTGGCAAACATGATCCGTCAGTTGGGTGGATCTGTGGGAATTGCCCTGATTAACGTGTATCTGACGAATGCAAATGCAGTTGTAAGAGGAAACATGATTGGGTACATCAACCAATACAGTGATGCGGCAACGGAACGGATTCAGCTATTTACACAGAACTTTTTGTCGAAAGGATACTCTTCGACAGAAGCCCAGGAAATGGCTAACAGAACAATTGATGGTTTAATGACCAAGCAGCAAATGATCGTGAGCTACAACCACGGATTCTTCATGGTTGCCAGTTTGATCTTAATCTGTGTTCCGGTAGTATTCCTGATCCGTTATAAAAAAGGATCCAAAGCAGTCATTGCCGATCATTAAGATTTTTGAATTACACCCCTACTGAAACCTTCTTTTTCGGAACAGCAATCTGTTTGGAGAAAGAAGGTTTTTGGTTTTATTTAATTTCCCTTTTGAAAAGTAAAGGTTGCTCCGGAAATTAAAGAGACAGATCATAGAATTCTCTTTTTGAAAGGGGAACACCGGTTTTCCTTCGAGAATTCAGCGCAGGATTTTCAAGACCCATCAACAAGACCCCGTTTTACAATCTTCCCGCTCAGTCTCTAATGTAACGTGTTGGATATTCTGATGCTCCAGCAAATGCCGGATTTCATGTTTCAATTCCGGTTCCTGTTCAGAAGTGATTGACTGATCCAGGATCAAATGAGCTGTCATAGCGTTTTCCGTGGAACTGAGAGGCCAGATGTGTACATGATGAACTTCTTTCACTCCTTCTACTTTCTGAATGAGAGAAACCACTTCTTCCAGACGAATATTACTCGGAACTCCATCCAATGACAGCCGCAGACTTTCTTTCATCAGTTTCCAGGTGCTCACGAGGATAATTGCAGCGATGATGAGACTGAATACACTGTCGAGCCAATACAAATGCGTATAGTAAATGACAATTCCACCCACGACCAGTCCTGCGGAAACCAGCGCATCACTGACCAAATGCAGGTAAGCACTTTTCACGTTGATATCCTGTTCTTTGTTGCGCAAAAACAACAAGGCCGTACCAAAATTGATAATAATTCCGATTCCGGCGATGATGGAAACAGACAAACCCGGAACTTCCTGCGGACGGAAAAAACGGTCGATGGCTCCATAAACAATGGCTCCGATCGTTACTAAAAGAAGCATGGAATTGAACAAAGCCACCAAAACAGTCGTTTTCCGGTAACCGTAAGTATATTGATTGGTCGACTTTATTTTCATCAGCTTGAAGGCAAGCAAGGATAGTGCAAGCGTTCCGACATCGGTGAGATTGTGTCCCGCATCAGATAAAACGGAAAGAGAATCAATTGCAATCCCGACAACTGCTTCAATGACCACAAACAAAAGATTGAGGGTAATTCCCACAACAAAGGCCGTGTTGACCTTTTTTAAAACAACTTCGTGATGATGTGAGTGGTCATGTCCCATACTTTTAGCTTTTAGTTACTCATCAATCTTTTTGATCACTTTACAAGGGTTTCCAACGGCAATAACATTCTCCGGAATACTTTTGTTCACAACGCTTCCTGCTCCGATAATCGAATTATCACCGATCGAAACTCCCGGCAGAACAATAACATTTCCTCCGATCCACACATTGTTTCCAACAGTAATCGGGTAAGCATATTCCAATCCTTTATTTCTTTCCTTCACATGAACCGGATGACCCGCAGTGTAAAAACCACAATTCGGCGCAATAAAGACATGGTCTCCAAAAGTCACTTTCGCAGCGTCGAGGATGATCATGTTGTGATTGCTGTAAAAGTGCTCCCCGATTTCGATGTTGTAGCCATAATCGCACAGGAACGGTTGTTCGATCAGAAAATGCGCTTTTGCTACTCCAACTATTTCCCGGATTTTCTGATTTCTTCCTTCCAGATCAGAGCTTTTTAATAAGTTGTATTCCTGACACAAATCCTTGCAGGCAATCCGCTCCTGAATCAATTCTTCATCATAGTTTGCGTTGTACATCAAACCCTCCGCACATTTTTCTTTTTCTGTCATAAAAACACTCTTATCTGAAGGATACGTTTTAAAGTTAAAACAAAAAAGGACGCAATGTATTGCGTCCTCTTCTTCCTTTTTATTATTTTTTATCGAAAGCTTTTAAGCCCTCCCCAATTGTTTTAACAATCTCAAATGATTGAAAATTGCGGCACCGAATGTTTTGTGATAATTGTATTGAATTCCGTATTCCTGGGCAGTCTTTTTTACAATTTTCGAGATTTTCGGATAATGTACATGTGAGATGTCCGGGAACAAATGGTGTTCAATCTGATAGTTCAAACCTCCTACATACCATGTCAATAATGGATTCCAGTTCTCGAAATTCGCAGTTGTCATCATTTGATGCTTTGCCCATGAAATATCGTCGTTTTTCTCCGTGTAACCATCTTTGGTCATGAATTCTGTTTCAGGCATTACGTGTGCTACCTGGAATACAAAAGCCAGTATAATTCCACAAATGAAATGCATCACAAAGAATCCAAGAAGCACCTGCCACCAGGTTACATCCATAACCAATAACGGAACGGCGATTACATAAGCATAATAGAGGATTTTCGAGAAAATCAATTGTGTCATTGCTTTTTTGAACGTCGTATTCTGAGCTTGCAACAAACCTTCCTTACTATAACGGATCAATTGCATAAAGTCCTTATTGGTCATCCACGACAAAGTCATAAATCCGTAAAAGAACCAGGCATAATACACCTGAAAACGGTGTACTTTTTTACGCGGCATGTTTGGAGAAAAACGAAGCAATCCAATTGAATCGATGTCTTCATCCATATCATGTACATTTGTAAAACTGTGGTGTAATACGTTGTGCTGAATACGCCAGTTCAGGTTAAATCCACCGAGAATTTCCATGGAAAAACTCATGATTTTATTCAGCCATTTGTATTTTGAGAATGCTCCGTGATTTGCATCATGCATAATAGAAAGTCCGATTCCGGCCATCCCGACACCCATGATCATGGTCATGAAGAACATCAGCCAATGATTTTCGATTACACCAAAAATCATCAGGAAATATGGAAGGAGGAATAAAGAGAACATCAACGGAACTTTCAATAAAATTCGCCAGTTGCCATAACGCTTCAGATTATTTCTCTTGAGATATTCATCTACTTGCTGGGAGAGTTTCTTAGTAAAGTCGTCACTTCTCGTGAGTCGTATGTATTGCATAGTTTTATTGCGCAAATGGTATTTATTTGCATGCACAAAGGTATTCATAGTTTCAATTCAAAATAGCCAAAAAAGGCGAAATGAGAAGATTTAACAGCCAAAAGAAGTTAATCACCTGAATTTAAACTGTTTACCTGTCGTTTCAATTTGACGTAATGAATTGAATTCCTATAGTGCAAAATGCCGTAATTCTTTCCTTTACTTTTTAGCCAGGTAAAACAAACCGCCTACACTCCCGTTGCTATTATACCATTTTCCGTTTATGGCATGCATTTTCGAATCCACAGCTGCCCGGACAAAATAGCTTTCTCCTGGTCCATAAGTATAATTCACAACAATGGTATTATTTGTGGAATAAACCCATGTTCCAGTCGCTGTGCTACCATTCGTCGAATCTGCCAGCAGCGTATTATACACATTCGCAGTTCCGTTTGATTTTAAAATCATGGAATAGCCGTAACCCGGGCTATAGAAAGAAGTATCTCCCGAAGGAGAAACGGTTCTTCCGCCGTAATAGCCTTCCCAATTTCCTGTTAAAGACGGCGCAGCTTCCACTTCTACCGTATTCGTTTTGATGACTTCCTTTTTTTTGCAGGAAGTAAAGGCAAAAAATGTAATTGCCAGAAAAATCAATCCTTTTTTCATGTTGTTTATGGTTTTCAAATGAATTACCGAACGATAAAACGGGATACTGCTTCTCCTTCTGCGCTTTGAAGTTTCAGAAGGTAAACTCCCGGTAAGGAAGGAATTTGATAGTTGGAATTTCCAAGATTGTTTAGCATGACTTTATTTCCCAACAGATCATAGCAGCTCACTTCAAATTCCTGTTGATCCGCTTTCAAACTGAATGTTCCGTTATTCGGGTTGGGATATACATGTATCCGGGACAAAACTGTTTCATTAACCAACGCTGTGGAACATCCTCCGTTGACCAAAAATTCGCTTTTCGCTGCAGGACGGGTACTCAATCCATAATCCGGATTGTTGATCAGATCATTTCCGTAGGTTGTCAATGATGCAAAGGTTCCGTTTGTCGACATCTGTCTTTGTGAACAAATATCCCGGTCCCAGCTCCAGGCAAGCCAATTGATTTTATTTGCTTCGCAATAACGCAGCAAGGGTTTGTAATTGAGCGTATACTGACACATGGTTTGATCGTCTTGTTGATTTGCAACTTCTCCCAAAACAAACGGAATGTGATCTGCCAATACCGCATTTACTTTATTCGCCATTTGTGTGCTGTCGTTATTCGCATAAGCATACCAATAGGCGTGTGCACTGAAAATCAGGTTGTGTTTCGGATCCGTACTTATCAGATTTGCTGCCGTACTGGAAGTAATAAACACGTCCGAATTCTGTCCGCAATCCGGAGCATCAATCAGGATAGGATAGTTGAATCCAGTAACATTTCGCAGGTTGCTGATAATGGTTTGGTACGTGCTGGTATACGTTGCAAGCGCTGCTGTCGGATTTCCGGTCCAGTTCACATACAACGCTTCATTAGCGATATTGACGATGATACTTTCTTTGTATCTGTTCAGAATAGGAATCACACTGTTATTTGTCCACCAGGCAGCACCCGAAATCAGTTCATTCGGATCATTTTCACAGGTGAAATCGTGTAATTCCAGAATCACGATCAGTTTGTTCTGAACACATTTGCTGATAATACTGTCTAATGCCACATAATCATAATAGACATTTGCTCCGGGATTACTCCAATACCAGGGCATCCGAACGGCATTTGCTCCTGTTTGGGCTATTTCTGCAATTCGTTGATCATTGATCTCATTTCCCCAGTTGTAGGGTGCGTAATTAATTCCTTTCAAATGCAGCGTATCGCCGCAAGGACCCAAAATATATTTTCCGTCCGTATGAATGTAATCCGTTTGAGCCGATAGCTTGCAAAACGTGAAAACACCGATTATCATTAGTAATATTTGTCTCATTTTGTTGATTTTAAACTAAGGCAAACATACGTCCCTTCTTCCTGCAAACAATCACCAATTCAGGTGATTTTTGACTCGGTCATTATTCCGTATCTTTGAATATCAATGAAGTACTTCGCTCTGATTTGTTTGCTGTTATGGTTTCATTCCGTTTTCGGACAGGAGCGTACCACGTCATTGCTTTTCGAGCATGCCGTTTTTCAAAATTATTCCATGAAAGATGGCCTTACTTCAAACTATTGCTACGATGTGCTCCAGGATAAAAAAGGAACAATCTGGATTGCAACACTCAATGGTTTGAATCGGTTTAACGGCAATCGTTGGGAAACTTTTCAGCAGCAAACGGAAATCAAACACAAGCGGCTTCCCGCCAATTGGGTGATCGACATGGACGAAGAAGCGGACAAAGGAATCTGGATCAATACGGATCGCGGAATTGCTTTTTATGATTTTGCAGGAGATTCGATTCAACGGTTTTCTCAACCGGTCAAAGGATGGGGGAAAATTGCCGTACTTGGTTCCAACCAAATCCTTGTTTCTTCCTGGACCGGACTGGAAATTTTTCAAAAGAAGAAAAATCAGCTGCAACCGCTCCGAAAATTTCCGGAAACGAGTGGTAATTCATTTCCGTTGCTTTACCGAAGTCCGGATGGAACGGTCTGGACTTGTCCGGAAGATCATCCTTCCTTAATCCGTTGGAACCCGCTTACCCGAAAATTGTCTTATGTGCGCCAATTGACTTTTCGGGGCAAAAAAATAAGCCCGGTGATCAAAGGGATTTTCCAGTTAAATTCGAAGCAACTCCTTCTTGCAACACGGCAAAACGGATTGTTGGTCTACACCATCGAATCCGATCGGGTGGAAGCATTCTTTCCGAATGAATTTCCGGAT
This sequence comes from Fluviicola sp., assembly GCF_030151805.1. GTDB lineage: Bacteria > Bacteroidota > Bacteroidia > Flavobacteriales_D > Crocinitomicaceae > Fluviicola. The sequence goes on along the minus strand of NZ_JASLCN010000012.1, from coordinate 117 downwards.
AAAACCCACTATTCTCAACTCACCCGCTACCACATTGGCGGAGAACGATTTTTAATCATCGGAACGCAATCGGAAGGTTTGATCGTTTGGAATGAACGGACTCACAAGCGTTCTGCC
>NZ_JASLCN010000001.1 GCF_030151805.1 Fluviicola sp. | reverse complement strand
CAAGCGTATCAAAATCAAAGCGGTACTCCGGAATGTTTGTTTCTAAAGCATCAAAGGAATGTGAAAGATCAAAAGTGATTTGAGAATACTTCTGCTGATCGGCCTTTAGCTTGAAAGACATTTGCTTGTCTTTGCAGCAATCCTTCTCCATTTTTTTGCTTCCGCAAACACAGGTTTGGGAATCAATAACCGGATTGATAGAGATAGAAGCAACCTCGCCGCCGCAATAATGCACATTAATATTGCAGCCGATTGCCGGCACAACATAAATCAACAAAAATAGAACGACGATAAATCTTTTCATTTTCAATCTCTGAAAACAAAGATAGGGAAGTTCATACCCGGAAAAATGCTGTACTTCCTTGAATTCTTGAAATGCTAGTATACCAATTTAGTAGAATTTTTAGGTAACTGATTTTGCCATTTTATCCAGTTATGTAGTACTTTAGGTCTTGTAATCCCAAATAGGGCAAACTACAAAAGCAAACAAGGATGAAAAATTTTAACTGGACACAATTTACGAAACGCATAGCGGTTAAATCCGACATGAAAACGGTCTACGATGCATGGACCAAAAGCGAAGAACTGGAAAAATGGTTTTTATCCAGGGCTGTTTATTACTCCGCTGAAAATGAAAAAGTTTCTCCGTCTGAAAATTGCTCTGCCGGTTGCAGATACGAGTGGAATTGGTTCACCCAGGGTTATTATGAAGAAGGGAAGGTTACGGAAGCAAACGGAACCGATTTTTTTGAATTTACCTTTGCAGGAAACTGTAAGGTAGGAATCACGTTGAAGCCTGAAAAAGATTCCGTTTTGGTTGAACTTACACAACGGGAAATTCCGTTGGATGATGAGTCCAAAGCAAATATCCGTTTGGGTTGTGCGTTCGGATGGACTTTTTATCTCATCAATCTGAAATCAATCCTGGAAGGCGGAATTGATCTCAGAAATAAAGATACCGAACTAGCCGGGGTGGTGAATAATTAAATTGTTTTCCCGTTTCCATTCAGTTTGATCCAAATTCTATCAATCTGTGCTTTTAGTCAGTTCGAGTGCCGGAATGTAATGGAGGTGTATCGGGAACGATTGGAAAGTTGCTTTTGTCCATTCGTAATATTACGAATCGCCAAAATGACAAAAAATCAAATAAGCAGAAAACCAATTAAGCAAAATTACTGGTAGGAAAATCCTGCTCTGACCATTTATTCCGGTCCTTCAGAGATCATTTCTCGCATGAAAAAATCTCTTTATCTCGACAATAGAAAAAAGAACGTGCTTCCTTCACCCGGTGTGCTATCCACTCCAATCGTTCCGCCCTGTGCTTCGATAAATTCCTTGCAGATCGCCAATCCGAGCCCGCTTCCCGGTTTACTGATTCCCGGAACCTGGAAATAACGGTCAAAAATACGGGAAAGATATTCCTCGGAAATTCCTTCGCCATGATCGCTCACCTCAAACCGGAACCGATTTTCCTCCTGTTTCAGGCGAATGGTGATGGTTTCCCCGGCAGGAGAATAATGAATGGCATTGATCAACAGGTTGATTAAAACCCATTGCGTTTTGTCCATATCCATTGAAATGGGAGAGAGCCCGTCCTCCGTTTCAATCTCCATCCGGATCTGATCGTGTTCTGCTTCTTTTTGAACTGCTTCAACCGCCTGCGTAATCAATTTGTATGGATCGGATGGCTGCATGAAAAGCCGGATATTCCCTGTTTCGATTTGTGAGAGATTCAGCAATTCCCCCGTTATTTTTAAGAGTCGTTCATTGTCTTCACGAATACTGCGCAACAATTCACGCTGATCTTCATTGATGATGCCCACATCTTTTGTTTCCAATAGCTGCAAACTCATTTTAATGGATGAAATAGGTGTTTTCAGTTCGTGCGAAATGGTTGCCATGAAGTTTGTCTTCGCAAATTCAAGCTCTTTAAAAGACGTGATGTTCCGTAAGATGATCACATTTCCGATCAGTTGTTGTTCACGTTCTCCGGTTGGTGTAATGGAAATCGTGATGAGTTCTTTTTCGAAATACTGCTCTTTTCCGTCCATAAAAATATTCATAAACGGATCTTCCTTTTGAACGTTATTTCCGGCAATTTCTTTCAGATCACGGATCAGGGAACGAATCAAATCATTCGACAAAGCCAGTTCTTTTGCGGAACATCCCATCAGCTTGGTTTTGGGAATATTCAGAATATTGATTGCTTCGTCATTGACAAATACGACTTTTCCGTGTTCATCCAGCCCGATAACCGGATCATTCATATTGTTGATCAGGGTTTCGATACGCTTCTTTTCGTAAAGCACTTCGGCCAATTGCGTACTGTTGTATTCGTCTAGTTTTTCGGCCATCGTATTGAACGATTTTGCCAGGTCCCCGAATTCATTATGACTTTCAAATGCAACCCGTTGTTTGTAATTCCGGGATGCAATCTGGCGGATGCTTTCCGTAAGTTCTTTAATGGGTTTAGCAATGTTTTTGGGCAATTGGACCAGGAGAATAAAAGCAATGAGAAAGCAGGAGCCGCCTGTAAGAATAATCCAGAATAAGGCATCGACAGAAGAATCATTTGCCAGTTCACTTTTGCGCTGAATAGCCGTCATGTTTAACTGCATGATCTGCAAAATATCCTGCCGGATCAATTTACGGGTTTGTTCTTTATCCGTGATTGCGGAAGAATTGAGTTCCGTTACATGATCTTTCAAACGCTGTGTTATTTCATTCTCACCGGATTCGGTTACATTCCGGAGTTGAAGTCCCAGGTTGGTTTTGAAGCGTTTTTCAGCAGTTTTGTCATACGCTTCTTCATCCAGCGAAATCAACATTTTCCGGGAATAGTTGAGACTGTTGTAATTGGCCTTCAGAATGTTGTTCGTATCATTTTTCAAGGTCAGGATATATCCTCCCGAAACTAGTGATAAGAGAATAATGAGCAGGAAAAGAAGTCCGACGCCAAGTGTGAGTTTTGTTTTAATCTTCATGGAAAATCAGGATAAAATGATCAAATCAATATCGGATGCTGCCAATTTATTAAGCAATTTATTAAAAACAGAGGTAGCAAGGATCACTTTGAACAAACTGAAATGCGGTTTTCCGATAGAAACCGTTGTAATCTTCTTTTCCTCAGCGATTCGCATAATCGCATCAGTGACATTTTTTTCTTCCACCCGGATCACTGTTGCCCCCAATTCGGTAGCTAGTTTAAAATTATTGATGAGGTGGCGTTGTTTGTCCAGTGGAATTCGGTCGTTGCTTTCAGCCGGAATTTGTACATAAA
>NZ_JASLCN010000485.1 GCF_030151805.1 Fluviicola sp. | reverse complement strand
GACGAAGATTGAAATTTAGGAGATTGCTTTTTGGCAAGACAGAAGATATTCAGACCTTTGCGTTCTTTCACTCTTAGCGGTTAAATAAGGCAGAATTTATAAACCGCAAAGAAACAGAGAGCGCAAAGATTTAGAACTGACCTGTGTTAAATACATAACTCCCCATACCAGTTGCCTCTTTCTCCTTTAAGCCATCAATCTGTTGATTTTGCTTAAAAAGAGTGAGTACGGTAGCCAAGCTATTCATTTGCGCATTTGCGTTAAAGTATAATAGGTTTGGCATAGTTTCCATATATAATACCACATTACACAGAATTTGAGATTGTTCTATTAAGGTAACTTAATCGGAAGTCTGAAGACAGAACTTACTGGGTTCCCACCTTTTGTTGCTGGAATCCATCGAGGCATATTCTGAACAATTCTCAGTACTTCTTTTTCACATTTAAAACATTCCACTCCTTTCGTAATGATTGGATCCCGGATCTCACCATTATCCGTAATAACAAACTTCACATAGATTTTCCCTGAATAATGCGGGTCTTCGGATTTAATACCCGATTTTGAGAATTCCTGTGCAAAATAAGCCTTTAGAACTTCAAATCCTCCGGGAGGAAAAATCGGAATTGTTTCATACGGCTCTTCTCCAACTTTAGATATTTCAAACACGCTTGGTGTAATCTCGTCATAATCTATTGTTCCACAGAGCCAACCTTCCTTTGTTTCTTTTACTTTGACAGGAGTTGATACTCCATTTCCAAGACAATAGTCATTCGTTCTTGAAATCAACTTTTCCCAAGCGGTCAGTTTTAATGAATCCTCCTGATAAGCAAGTAGTTCCTCCTTAAACTCCATTAATTTATCTTTCAATGTAGCATTCGATTTTTCGTAGAAAGCAGCTTTCTCCTTCAAAAAAGCATTCTGTTCTTTCGAATTCATTCTTTTCTTACTTACAAAAAAAAAGTCCATTCCGAAATCACTTCTTTCTTTCAGCGCCTGATCCTCCAACTTTGATTGAAATGCAGTCAATTGATCTAACGAAACATCTTTAGATCTGTAAAACTGTGTCCAATCTATCAAGTAATCATTCCTTTTATGGATTAAAGAATAAAATTCGAACTTTCGCTCTTCAACAACATCGTATAAATCCAGTAACATCCCAATCTTGTTCCTGTTTCTATTCTGTAATGCTGAAACGTTGTCATTCAACATGGATACTGCTAAGAAAAGAGAATCTGTCGTTTTCTTACTTACATCACATTTCATTTTCAGCTCTCTGTTCATTTGCTTTATTGATTGACCAAATGATGAAAAGCTAAAGATCAAACCAACGATCAAGGCTCCAAATCTCATATTTCTTATTATTTAATTCAGTTTAAACTCCACGGGTAAATTGAAATAGGAATCTACTGGTTTTCCCTGAAATTTACCCGGTTTCCATTTAGGCATTTTCTTTACCAGACGGATTGCTTCCGTATTACATTCATTGCAGTCCGGAACGCCTTTTATAATTTGCACATTTAAAATCTCTCCCTCTTTCGAAACAACAAATTTCACGTATGCTTTCCCGGAGATTCCCAGTTCTTTAGCTGCCGGAGGGTAACGCAGGTTGTCTGCGAGATATTTTTTTAGCATCGCTGTTCCACCGGGAAATTCCGCTATCTCATCAACTACCGAATAAATTTCAGGTTCTTTGGCAACAATCCGTGAAGATTCTACCACCGGCAGAGGCACATCTGCAAGTCCTTCATCCCGGTAATAAGGCTCATTCGTGACTTCTATTTTAGGAGCAGGATGAACATCCGGAAAAACAACCCGGTAAGCATCCGGAAAACCACCTGGTCCTTTCAAACGGTAATTTTCACGCAAACTTTCAAGCTCGCTATCCAACCCTCTTTTTTTGGAAAGGAGAATCCCGGTTGCATTTTCATAAACAAGCGAAGCTGAATCTAAAAGAGAAATGGCCGATTTCAATTGCCTGATTGCCGTCACATTGTTCTGCAGCCGAAGGTCATTGAGTTTTGCCTGATTTTGGTATTCCACAATCTTCTGCTTCAAACGTTCATTCTGCTGTTTTAATTCCAGTCCGTTCTCATTCAATGCTTCAGAAAGATGATCCATCGGTTCCATCTTCTTTTTCATCTCCAGCACGGACTGCAGAAAATACCAGCCATTCGACATGTCCATGTACTTTTGCACATCAGTCATATCCGGATAATGCTCGAGGCGCTTCAAATTGTAAAGTACCCGGCTAATCGAATCCCGGTAAAAGAGCGTATTACTTGATTCTGTAATGAATCGCTCTTTTTGCTTTCCAAATTGATGTTGTAAATCCTCCGCCTGATTGTTGAGCAGAGAAAAGGCTTGATGAACTGAATCTTGTTTCTGTTGTTCTTTTGCCAGTTCTGTGCGCAACCTGTCATTCGTTTTCTTAGCAGATTGCCCGAACGTAAACACGCTTAAAAACAACATTAAAGTAAAAGCAGTCAATTTCATTCTATGTATTATTTAATATTTATTGGTATTGAGTTGTCTTTATTTGTCTTCAATCAATTTTAAAAGTCACCGGTAAACTAAAGTATGAATCTACCGGCTTGCCATTGTTTTTTCCGGGTTTCCATTTCGGCATTGCCTTGATCAAACGAATCGCTTCGGCATCGCATTCCGGACAACCCGGAAGACCTCTCTTGAGCATTACATTTGAAATAGTCCCTTCTTTGGAAACGACAAATTGCAGGTATATTTTTCCGGAAATCGCCTCTTCTTTTGCCCGTTCCGGATATTGAAGCTTATCTGTTAAGTATTTTTTCAAGGCAGACACTCCACCCGGAAATTCCGCAGACTCTTCTACAACGGTATAAATTTCGGGTTCCCTGGCGGCAATAACGGAAGATTCTACCGGTGGAGGCGGCTCCGAAACACTACTCTGAGTATACTCCAAATCTCCTGAATCAATACGATCCTTCGACTTTTCTTTGGAAACCGGATGAATGTTCGGAAAAACAGATTGATAAATATCCGGAAAACCGGCAGGACCTTTCAGACGATAATTTTCCCGCAAATTCTCAAGTAGTTTCTCCAGGTCTTGTTCCCTGGATAAAAGCGCCTTATGTGCATTTTCGTAAACAAGTGTTGCTGAATCGACCAAAATGATGTCAGATTCCAGTTGTTTGATCATACTCACGTTACTTCGCAGCCGAAGGTCATTGAGTGTTGCCAGGTCACGGTATTCCTTCAGTCTTGCTTCTAATCGCACATTCTGTTGCTTTACGGTCAATCCCTTCAAATCCATCGACTTTAAAACACTGTCAAAGCGTTCCGGTCTCATTTTCGGATTCAAGATGCGGTGGATAAAATGTGAGCCATTTGACAAATTCATGTATTTGATCACATCATTCATTTCCGGGTTTTCATCCAGGCATTTTAACTTGTGCCATGTGAGAGTAATCACGTCCTGGTAATACTTTGTACTCCCCGCTTCTGACATAAACCGCTCTCTTTTTATCCTAAGCTGAATTTGCAAACTATCCAATTGATGATAAGACTGAAAAACCTGGTAGGCCGAATCTTG
>NZ_JASLCN010000043.1 GCF_030151805.1 Fluviicola sp. | reverse complement strand
ACAATGTGACTCAACAAAGAAGAATGATCATTCAAATCCTTTTCCTGAACAGTATGCACAGTTTGGAGCTGGATCATGTGGATCAGTAATTCCTGTAATGCAATATCGGCAAGTACGTCTTTTGTCAGATTATTACTCATACAAACCTGGATCAGTTTGTTAATAGTCGTTGCCATTTCCTGATTATTATAAAAAAAGTAATCGGAATGATTCAAACGCCAGAAATCGTTACTTCCTTCTTTCGGATAACGCTCATTGAGAAAGTGCAAAGTATCTTCTATTTTTTGATGGTCGATAGCCAAAGCCAGACATTGAGTCGGATTTTCAAAACTTGCTTCCGGAAAATCAATTTTCATTTCGACCTGGGAAGGAACGATGACTGTTTCTCCCGGAAAGTAATCGAATTCAGGATCATCAAACAAATGCATGACCTTTTTTCCGCGCAACATACTTGTAACTACCAAGTCATTAAATTTAAGAGGAACCAGGTGCGATTCCTGGTAGGTTTCAAATAAGTTCAGTTCGCAGTAATTCAAGGTATGGACCGTTCTGTTTTCAACCAGCGTTTTCAACGAAGATTCACGCGTCAACTGCGGAGTATGCAATTTTTGTCCTGAAGTTCTCATAGTTTCAATTAGCTCTTCAAGTTAATCATTTTCAATGAAAAAAGAACTAAAGTCTATACAAATATGAGCAGGTTTTCTTCCTCCTTTGTCTCTCCTACCAAGGAGAAATCTGAATTCCACTTTAGAAAAGTCATTTTTTCTCCGATAAATCAAACTCAACCGTTCATCAATCCGCCTGTATGAATGAAAATAATTGTCTGAGGAACTTCAAAACTCTGAACTTTCAACCATTCCATCAATGCATAAAATGCTTTTCCGGTGTAAATCTTGTCAAGTGGCAGGTCGTACTCTTTTTGGCAATCATTGATGAAATTCAGTAATGCATCGTTCCATTTTCCATAACCTCCGAAATGAGCTTCCGAATGCACTACTACCCGGTTCAGATTTTCGGCAATCAACTCTTCATCTACTAAAAACGGAAAAAGCTGCTTCTTCATTTCTGCTTTCGAATCAAAGCCTTTCAAAGCAGGAACGACATGAATCGTTGTATTTCCATTTCCCCCGACCAATAATCCGCAACTGGTGGTTGTAGTTCCCTGCGCCACGAATAAATGATCCACTTGGTCCGGAAGTTCTTTCCAGATTTCCTGACAGCCTACCATTCCGTAATAATTGCTTCCACCTTCCGGGACCAGAAGGTAAAACGGATATTCTTCTTTCCAGGTTTCCTGGGAGATTTTTTCGTTTCTGGAATCGTATTCTTCTCGTGAGACGAACTTTAATTCCATTCCCAATGCTGAACAGCGTTTGAGGTTTTCATTGCTGTTCGCATTCAATTCTTCCCCGCGAACCATTCCAATGGATTTCAATCCGGATAAATTGCAAGCAGCCGCAGTTGCCAACAGATGGTTGGAATAAGCACCGCCGAAGGTCAGGATTCCATCTTTCTTTTGAAATTGTACCAATTCAATGTTGTACTTCAGCTTTCTCCATTTGTTCCCCGAAACCTCCTGATGGATCAGGTCATCCCGTTTAACCAATAAACGTACGTTCCTGAACCCGGCGCCAAGGTTAATTTCCTGTAAAATGGATTTGGAAGTATCAAACAGCTCCATGAAATATGTAATTTTGCATTATGAATGATGATTTTCGTCCGCTTCCCAAAAATAACGGTTTAGAACCGGATGATTTCTATTACACTCCGGAAGGATATATTGTTTTTACCGAAAAGTATCATTTGAAGCGTGGGCACTGTTGTAAAAGCGGGTGCAGACATTGCCCGTATGGATATGACCGAAAAACGGATTCTTTCAAGAAATAAACAAGACTTTTTTCCGGCTCTGTCGTAATTTCCCAATATTACGACAGGATTCAATAAAAACTTCAAACAACAATATTTAAGTCTTTAAAAACAAGTTAATTAGAATACAAGTATTTCTAAAATAAAATTGCTCATTACAACATTAGCCAACATACTCCTCAAACAAGCGCTCCACTTCTTTTTGTAAATCGTTTGCTTTCCCCGGATGCGGACGGGAAGTTTGAATAATAGAACTTCGCACAGCTGTCAGCCAGCGAAAACGTTCAGGTAGTTCTTCACAGGCAATAGGCCCGCCTTCTTTTGCCCCGACACTGATCAGCTCAAACGCTTTCAGATTCGATTTCACTTGCTCAATATCCAATTCACATTTAAACAGGGCCAAACGTTCTTCCGGAAGAGCAATTTTAGTTTGAATGAATTTTTCTTTTTTCGAAAACAGGATAATGCCCACATTGATAAATTCTTCCCGTTCTACCTGAGGTACCAACCGGATAACTGCGTACTCATATAAGAACATTGCGTGCATTTTTAGCTTCGTTTACAAAATTGTCGGAATGAGTCAGTCTCAAATTCAAAAACTGCTTGTAAACAGCTCTGATCTCATCCGGAGTTGCATCCAGGTCTTCCCAAATCAACCAGGAATCCGGAATGGCATCAACCAAACGATTCAGATTTCCTTCATTCAGTTTGGATTTACAAAAAGTATTCGCTTCGTCCATTTTCGAGGCCTGAGGCAACAAAACATGATCTTTTACATAAACGAAATTACTCACGGCTGTTTTCTCCCAATTCTCCCAGGTATGATGAAAATAGAATGCTGCACCGTGGTCGATCAGCCACAACTCTTTCTTCCAGATCAACATATTCGTATTGCGAAAAGTGCGGTCGATATTGGTGATAAAAGCATCCAGCCAAAC
>NZ_JASLCN010000447.1 GCF_030151805.1 Fluviicola sp. | reverse complement strand
TCAAATGCAGATTGCGGATAACCTCCGTAAATTCCCGCATTGTTGATCAAAATATCCAATGATTTTGTTTGCTCACCGATTATTATCCGGGCTTCCTTTACTGATTCATCATTGGTTACATCCAGCTGAATGGCTTCTACATGATGTATTCCTTCCCCTTTTAATTTATTCACAGCTTCTATACCGTTTTCTAAATTGCGACAACCGAGATACACATAAATTCCTTTTTGGGTAAGTTGTTTTGTTACTTCAAAGCCAATGCTTTTGTTTGCTCCTGTTACTAATGCTGTTTTCATTTTCTGCTGTTTTAAATGATTGAAGCAAAAGTAGAGAGCCGAAAAACAGATGAAATGGACAAATCGTTTTATTTGCCCTACAAATCCTGACTGTGCAAAAAGTCAGTGATACTTTTTCCTGTGCTTTTTTTGAAAAGTCTTGAAAAATAGTCCGGGTCATTAAACCCCAATTCATACGCCAATTCTTTTACGGAAAGATTTGAATAACGCAGTTTTCGTTGGGCTTCTATCATCAGACGGTTAGTGAAAAAATCCTTTGGCGATGTACCTGAATGTTCTTTTACGAGCCGGTATAAGCTGTTGGTCGTTAACGCCAGTTTTTCAGCAATGCTATGGATAGATGGCTGCTCTGTAAGGTGTGTTTCCACCATCAATTTGAACTCAACAAACTTTGATAAATTCGAGTTTACAAGATCTGCCGGTTCATTTTTAAAATAAGCACTGTTCAATTCTGACAATAGTAAATTCAGGTAGGCCAATATGATTTCAGAGTCGGTCGAATGTTTTTCTGTATAAAGTATTTGATTCAAAATTTCAAAAACTTTTCTCACCCGTTCCCTTGCAGCATCGTCTAACGTTAGTGTTTGTGCATTTAATGGGTTGACCAAAAACGGGAAGCTTTGCGGTAGTAACGCCAATGTATTTTCATCAAACAGGATCTTAAAATAGTTTAGATTGTCTGTTTTATCCGGGGGAATAAAAACTTGATTGGGCATCGCAAAAAGCAAGTCTCCATCAGAAACCGTAATATCTTGTAAGTCCAATTTGTAAGTGACCGAACCGCTGTCAATGAATACAATGAAATAAGAAGTCAACCTCCGGGGTTCAAGCAGTTTTTGCTGAATATCAGCAGAAGAATAAGGATTCTCATTGGAGTTAGAGTTAACCTTCAACTTATCGTTCTGTGAACTCCCGGATTTTTCGTTTGGTTCCTGCATTTGGTCTGCACTTATTTTGTAACGTCTTTTTTACGATTGCCGCTAACTCGTTTCTTGACGAATATAGCCAGTTTTCGGTACATCATAATTTATTATTATGACAATCCTTCCTCATTCTCTGTTTCCACACTCGCTTTGAAAAGTCGGGATATAATATGTCAGAAGCAGAAGGTGCTATAACCGTAGGATTTCAAGAATGGAAGGGGTTATTTACAATATGGTAATATGGTGATTTTGTTTTTTACCCTTAATCTTAATGGCTTTAAAGACCACTAACAGGACCAACAAGAGGAACCTGGATTGGCTTAGCTATTCCGTAAATGACCAATACACCAGAACCTCCACCCCATGTCGAAAAAGCGGGATCAGGTTTCGCTTGCATCACAGTTTGGGGCAGATTCCAGTTATTGGCACACCAGAGATTACCGGCCTGATCAACAATTACATCGGTCAGCATCTGAATACTACCTGAATGAATGGTATGAACGACATCTCCCGTATGAAAAGCTTCCGTACGCGCACTTGCTGAGGCACCAGCCATGAATGACACTCCTCGCCCCATAAAGTTGGCAACCCATACATCATCATTACCATCAATCGATATCCCCCAGGGAGCATTCAATTCACCATCTCCGAAAGCCGTTAAATCAGATGTGTGAGAAGTTTTATCAATCGTATCAATTGGATTGGCATCAAAAGGAATCATAAAAACAGAACCGGTTTTACGATTGTGTCCAAGTGTTTGTTGAAGATGCGGATAACCAAGAGCAAAGCCCTCAATAATGGAAACACCATCTGTAGGAGTTGTAGAAGGAAAGTCCGGACTTGTATTACAGGCCACTCAGCAATTCCCAATCGAATCAAGTGCCACACCACGTCCGCCACCTGCAAGGATAAAACGTTCTACCTTGGGGTTTTCCTCAGACGGAGTATAACGCACCAGTGATTTACCATTCGTATTACTGATCCAAACCCGGTTCGAATTATCAATAGCAGCAGCAAACGGAGCAGAAAGAACGGTCTTCTGCTTTTCATCAACAATCGCAACAACTTTACCTTTGGAAAGATCCCCATTCGGAAAATAGAGCATCTCATTGGATGAAGTTCCGACAATCCAAATATCACCATTGGGCGCCAGACCAATACCTTGCAATCCACCGATCTCATTGAAGATTTCAACCAGATTTTCCGGAACCTGTTCAACGACCGGAGAACCATCTTCCAGTTTATATACGCCAATAGATCCATTAAAGCTCGTCACCCAGCAAGTTCCGGCTTTGGTAATCGCTGTCCCCCAACCTACTCCATCAACTCCCATTCCAGTGTAGCCGGTAACGGGAGGCGACACTAACCGGCCTGTCGAATCCAGCTTAACCAGTCCTCCTCCAAGACCTTGATATACGCCATTTTGCGCTCCGGGCATCCAGTTCAAACCAGTCCACAGGTTTCCGTCTTCATCCAAAGCGAGTTTTCCGGGAGCGCAGATTCCACCCTGACCAAAAACCAGGATCATCGCAAAATCTTCCGGGGCAAAACTTAAATAAGGCACAAAAGGAGAACTCCGCCGACTGACAGGAACTTTGCTATTGGGTTTAGCCGGAAAACCATCTTTCGGTTGCGGATAAGCTTGGTCAAAAAGGTCAAATAATTCTGTTGGATGCATCCAGGGAGATTGGGCAATGCCAATCATCGCCTCAGCAGTATTTCCGGGTCTTTTACCTCCTAATGGCGTTGAAGAATCCAAAAACTCACTCTGCCAGTTGTAACCCTCTGACGTTATCGTACCGTAAGCCGTTATCAAAGCTGCCAACGTATTTATGCGTGCCAGCGTCTCATTCTGTGTGATATTGAATGGATCCGTTAACACATTCCCCCAGGTTCCCGTTACAGGATTCACCAAATTGGGAGTATTTTTAGCTGCAATCGTAACTCCCTGCAAATTTCCCGACAACTGAAGGCCGCTAAAAAACTGAGCGCAGGTAAAAGCAGATGCCACTGTTGTTAACTCATTCACGACAACTCCGTTCGTTGCAATCTCCTCCGTAAAATTCGGAGATAGAACTGACAGCAAAACCACGTTAGAGTCATGTAATTCAGCAATAATATAGAGAATCGCATCGGGGGATTCGGGAGTAGCAGTTAAGACAAATTTTCCCTTCGCTTCTCCGTTTACGACATACTCAGCTATCGCGGTGAGAGAATTTACCTCCCACAGTTTCACGATTGCAGTAACATCATTGGATTGGTTAAATGATAATGTTCCTTGAATAGTAATTGGATCAGACATCGTTTTAGTTTTAAGATAAATAGTGATTTAATTCGTTCTTTCTATACAAGCCAATTGCATAGAGATCATTTTGACCATCTAAACTTAACTATTTTTCCTTTATCATTTGATTTTCAGCCACATCTTTAACGATACCGTTATCTACCCGTTTTCAATTCAACGATTACATACTGTCAAAAAAGTGAATGTCCGTTTTACCCTGGTTTAATTCGGGAATTGTCTGCCGGAGAAAATCCAATGCTTCATGGATTGAAGCCACATTTTTTAAGGTAACTCTTCCCCGCTTTTCGATAAAGGTCTCGTTCGGTCTTAATTCCAAATGATTGGGCTTCACAATGACGATGTGATTTAGAAGAGGATGAAGAAGTAAAGGGGAAGAATTTTGTAATTCTTCTAAGGAAAATAGTTTGTTCAACGGTGCTAACCGATTATCAATTATTATGTGAAATGACTCTTTCACATCCTGTAATAATTTTTGAGCTTCCGTAAATACACCAATGATATCTTCATGAGTGATTTCTGAATGAAAATGAGTGAGCGCAGCAACTTTGGTTTCCAGTATCCACCCCACTTTGTAATTTGAAGTTCTCATATCGTTGTCTTTCGTTTTTTTACCCAATGGATTATATTCTTTCCCATGAAAAACAAAATGAATGAAAGACTAATTGCACCTCCTGTCATTTTAATAGAACTGAATGTGCTTGATATCGCCACCCCGGAAGCCGATATTTCAGGAAAATGATTCATCAAAATGATTTGCGAAATATTTTCGAAAATATCTGAAAGCGTCAAAAAAAGAGGCACCATAATATACCATTTTTCCTTTCTGACTAAGGCAGCAAGTAACAGGGAATAACCTACACCGGATATGATGGTATAGAAAAAGTCCACTCCAAGCATTTTTAAGTAGAATTTTCTTCCTTCCTCACCTAGTTTTTGATACAAGTCTGCGATGTATTCAAAGTTGTAAGAAAAGAACTGGTCAGGGTTTTTTACGTTATCGGAATAGCGCAGAAATTCAGGCAGATAATCTATAATTAATAAAGCTTGTAAAGCAAATCCAACTGTCAGTAGCGGAAGGGCAATTTGATATTTCCCATTTTTAAAAAAGAAACGCGTCAGTTTTTTCACCTCGAAATACGTTTTATGATTAATAACCACAAAATTATCCCGGTGGATTTCTAATTCTGTTATCAATTGTTATCAGTCCGCACAAGCATTGATTTTTTTAAGCGGCTGAGTGAAACAGGCGTAATACCTAAGTAAGAAGCAATGTAGCGTTGAGAAATTTGCCTTTCCAAATGGGGGTAAAACGCAATGAATTTCTGGTATTTGTCAACGGCTTTTACTTGCATCAAACAATCATCTCTGTTCATAAGCCTGGTCTGTTCTCTTTCCTTAATTACCTTACCTACTTCAGCTAATTTTTTGGTTTCAGATAATAAGTCTTTCAATTGCCTGGAATCAAATACCAATAAGGTTGTACGGCATAAAGCTTGATAATGATAGATGGAAACGCCTTTTTGAGTTCTAAGTGACTGTGTGCTCATAAACTCTCCTTCTTCAAAAAAGGACGTGCTTTTCTCATTACCTTCTTCATCGGTAATAAAGCCTCTAACGATTCCGGTTTCCAAAAAAACTTCCTGGCTGTTACGGTCGCCTTTTCGAAAGATTATTTCATCTTTCTTCAAATGCATCGTAGTCCCAATAGCTCTTATAGAGTCCCATTCCTCTTCATTGACAGATGATAGAATTTTCATGGTTTATTTATTGATTTGCAAAAAACGTACAGATAACTTGTCTATTGACGAATATAAACAGTTTTCGGTATATCATGAATTATTCAAAGACCCGGGACTGGTTATGACAATCTGACTTTTTCATATCCTTAGTTTTGTCTCTGCAATGTGGTGGATTTTTAGCACAAAAGTTCAATAGAATCCCTAAAAGATTAAATCGAAATACCACTTCCCCCTACAACTTTTATTCCATCCGGACAATCCTTCCAAAAGCGGATATACCTGTATTTTGCTTCAAAAGACTCATCACCATAAGTTCCTTTTAAACTCATTTGCAAGGTAATTACAGCCAGGTCATCAATCATTTTAAGTTCTTCAACATTCGGAATGAGTTCGTGTATTTTCAGCTTTCCATTACGATATGTATCCAAATCCATTTCTTTAGTTATGGTTTCACCACTTGGAATGATAAAAAGCAAATCAGTATGTAAAAGTTCATCAAGTTCTTTAACATCACTATTTTTAATTGCCTCGTAAAGTCTGTTTTCGAGGTTTAAAATTTCTTTTTTTGTCACGTTCTATATTTTAGAAGGATTTTTCAATCGGGTTACAGCTAACTTGTTTATTGATGAAGATAACCAGTTTTCGGCACATCGCCATTTATTCGAAATATTTATAGGGATAATATGGAGCAGATCATGATGATTTCACTACCCCCTATTCTCAATGTTTACAAGTCTTGTTATATTCAACCTTATACTTTTCAATATAGTGCCCAAATATAGATTCATCATCAGAGCTACTATCTTTAAAAAAGTTAGAAAAATTAATATTAGAAATTTCTAGCTTCTCCACTCGTTGATTTCTTAACTCCAGGATTAAATAGCTTTTATCATCGTTCGACCGAACAATATAAATAATGTGGGTCGACAATATATCGCACCATTCGTACAAATCATTATTAAATTAAAT
>NZ_JASLCN010000440.1 GCF_030151805.1 Fluviicola sp. | reverse complement strand
TCAAATGCCGCAGCGTAAAGAATCGTATCTTCCGTTCCGTAGAATTTCGCAATTTTTGCTTCCAGTTCTTTGTGAATATCCTGTGTTCCGCAAATAAAACGAACAGACGACATTCCGAAACCATGCGTATCCAAAGCTTCTTTTGCCGCATGGATCACTTCCGGATGAGATGAAAGACCCAGGTAGTTGTTTGCACACATAATCACTACTTCGTCTCCCGAGCTTACGTGTACACGTGCTCCCTGAGGAGAAGTAATAATTCGTTCTTTTTTGAAGATACCGCCTTCTTTAATTGCTGTCAATTCAGCAGATAAATGATCTTTCAGTTTTCCGTACATGACTTTGTTTTATTTTCCCGGTAAAGATAGAATAATTCAAAATTGAAAAGTCAAAATTGAAAAGATGTTCTCTGTGAGGTGACATTACTAAATTCTTCTTTATGATGTTCTACAAATACCGAATAAATGAATAGGTGTTTGAGTTAAATTCACAATGACGACCATTTATTGGGTCATAAATACCCTCTGAGCCTGTAATTCGATACTTTGCTCTTAATTCTTCAATTGAACCTTCATCTTCGATAAAGTAATCATTGAATTTAGATGAAATCGTAAATGTGATTTTGGAATTAACAGCTATCAACGGTTGAATGCTGAAGTTTGAAATATAACCTTGGATTATCATTTCTTAGTTTTTTATGATTTCATTAATTTCCTCTCAATTAATAAGATAAAAAATTAAACGGAAATTTCCAAGGGTAATATTTCTTTTCACTTTTACATTTTCAATTCTCAACTTGCGAACGATATGTTATATCCTGCAATTCGTAATTCGGCATTCGTAATTATTCAACCCACACCTTCGCACCTTCCGAACAATTGGTGCAGATATCAATGGAATTGCGGTCTTGCAATACTGCATTTCTGAAAGAGCGGTAAGCGGGGCTTTTCCAGATCGTTTCGAATGATTGTTCCTGCAAACTTCCCAAGGTATGTTGTGCATCTTTGTCGAAACAACAGGGAACCACTTGTCCGTCCCAGGTGAGAACACTCGACGACCACATTCTCCAGCAGCTGTTTCCGCCTTTGTATTTGAAGCGGTACGTTCCGTCTTTTTGTTTGACGTAGCGCGAATAAGCTTCATTATCCGGGATTAATTCGTTCCCGTTTTCATAATCGTACACCTGGGCCGTTTTGAAACGGACTTCATCAATCCCGATTTCGTCTGCCAATTCCTGGACCTGCGGAATCTGATGCTCATTTGCTTTCACCACCAGGAACTGGAAAATCAGGTGCGGAGTGGCACTCTGAGCCTCTTTTTTTGCTTCGACCAACGCCTTTGCCCCGGAAATGACTTTTTCCAATTGGCCGTGAATGCGATACGATTCATACGTTTCCTGTGTGAGACCATCAATGGAAATAATCAACCGATCGAGACCTGAATTCACAATGTCGCGGGCTTTTTTCCGATCGATGAAATGTGCATTTGTTGAAGTGGCAGTATAAATTCGGTGTCGTTTGGCTTCGAGGATCAATTCCAAGAACTGCGGATGCAGAAAAGGTTCTCCCTGGAAATAGTAATTGACGTAAAACACAGAACCCGAAAGTTGCGAAAGCCATTGTTTGTGCCTGGTCAGATCCAGTTTTCCGGTTGGTCTGGTGAATGCTTTCAAACCGCTGGGGCAGGCCGGACAACCTAAATTACAGGCTGTTGTCGGTTCGATACTCAGGGCAAAAGGGTTGCCCCAATTTTTTTGAAGTTTGAAAACCCGTGCAAAGAAGTAGGAAGAACGCAGCAAGACGATGTTCCAAACTCGCTGAAAGCTAAGATGTTTGAGGATGTTTCGCTGATCTTTGAAGGTACTCATTTCGTCCAACGAATTTACGGAACTAAGGGGAAACTTCTCGTTTTTTTTAATTAACTGTAACTTTTTTTGACTTAGTTTGTCTTAGGAACAAGACAATTAAACTATGAGATACTTTTTACAAAGCTTATTATTACTATTGCTGCCACAAGCATTTTACGCTCAGGAAATTCAGATTCAGGAGGATGTTTCAAAAGCCCCGATTCCCTTTGTAAAAGTATATCCGAAAGAAGGAAAACCGTTCTTGGCCGATTTGGACGGGAGATTCACGAATCCTCCGGGAAACACGCAGGTAACTTTGAAAATGATGAGTTTCCGCGATACAACGGTGCAAATCACGGGTGATATGATCATCTACATGAAGGAAGAAGCAAGCGTGATCGACGAAGTGGTGATTCTTCCCGGAGTGAATCCTGCAGAAAGAATCATGGAAAGGGCGATTGAGAACCGGAAGAAGAATCATCCGAAATCAGACGTGGCTTTTAAATACGAAAGCTACAGCAAATTTGTGTTCACGATCAACCAGGATGCCTTGGCTCAGATTTCGGATACGGTGAAAGATACCAACCTGTTGGATTTGAGAAAATTCTTTGATCAGCAGCATATTTTCCTGTTGGAAAGTACTTCTACGAAATTTTTCAAGCCGCCTTTCAAGGAAAAAGAAGTCATCAGCGCTTACCGCGTTTCCGGATTCTCGGATCCGATGTTCTCTACCTTTGCGAATGAATTGCAGTCCTTCAATTTCTACGATAACCAATTCGATATTTTGGGTCGTTCTTACTTGAATCCGCTGGCTTTGGGTTCTATTCGCCGCTATTTATTCATTTTGGAAGATACAACGATTACTGCTCCGGGAGATACAACATATACCATTCGTTTCCAGCCGAGAAGAGACAAGAACTTTGAAGCAATGAAAGGAACCCTGTATATCAATACAAAAGGATTTGCGGTTGAAAAAGTCATCGTTGAACCGGCTGAGAATAAAGGTGGAATTCACCCGAAAATCATCCAGGAATACGCGTTTTTGGAAGGAAAGAAATGGTTCCCGTATAAATTGTCTACAGAAGTTACCGCTCCGGGCTTGTCTTTGAGTTCTCAGATAAAAGACGCTTACCTGGTCGGAAAGGGAAATACCTATATTGATAAAGTGGTTCTGAACGCCGATCTGAGGGATGAGCGCTTCAATGCGGTCTTTGTGGAAACTGCCCGGGATGCAAATTCGAAAGACAGCGCACATTGGGAAGGAAAACGAAAATACGACCTGGATCAAAAAGATTTGAGAACCTATGAGTTTGTTGACAGTCTTTCCGAAAAGGAAAACCTGGAAGGAAAATTGAAATTGCTTCAATCATTGATGCAGGGAAAAATTCCGTTGGGGTACTTACAGGCAGATATCCTGCGTTTGGTCAATTACCGTGATTACGAAGGTTTCCGTTTGGGTGCAGGCCTGGAAACAAGTGATAAACTATCGACACGTTTTCGGGTGGGCGGATATTTCGCTTACGGATTCAAAGACAAAATGTGGAAATACGGTGGTTATGGAAGAGTAACCCTTGTTCCGAAATATTTCCTGGATTTTGAAGCCCGCTATCAGCAAGATATCATCGAACGCGGAGGAACAGGGTTGAGTACCGAACCGGTTATTACACGGCTGAATTCCTTCTACCGCGATATTTACATTCGTCAGATGGATAAACAACGGATCGGTGAAGTGGCTTTTACGGGATACATTTTCCCGCGAATGAAATTCCGCCTTTCCGGATCTTACCAACGCATTGAATTTACGGAAGGCTATAAATACCAATGGTCGAATTCCGAAATGGGCGCTGCAGATCATTATGATATTGCGGAGAGTTCACTGGAATTGATCTGGGCAATCCGGGATAAAGTCATGTCTTTGGGAACAAAGCGTGTTTCTTTAGGTTCAAAATGGCCGATATTGACGTTGAAAGTCACGAAAAGTTTGCCGGGAGTAACTGCTGCGAAGATTGATTATACGCGTTTAACCGGTGGTGTTCAGCAAATCGTGCCGATCCGTGCGGTTGGCAAATTGACCTATGTCCTGATGGGAACGGTTCTGGAAGGCGATGCACCTTTGCTGTTGCAGCAAGTTGGACAGGGAACGGGTGGAATGTGGAAACTTTCTGCGGCAAATTCCTTTGAAACCATGATTGCGTCAACTTATTATTCTTCCAAAATGGCAGCCTTGTTTACACGTTTCGATTTCAAAGCGGTTAAAACCAATCAAAAATGGACGAAGCCACAGTTTGCCATTCATCACGCAATCGGATACGGAAGCAAGGAGGATTCGAACCGTCACTCAATTGCATTCAATTCTTTGAACAAAGGATATGCAGAAGCAGGTTTGTTGGCAAACAGCCTGATTGTTTTGAATCGAATCGGATTCGGGATCGGAGGATTTTATCATTATGCGGGAGGAGTGATCTCTCCGAAGGTAGGAAATAACATTACGGCTAAATTCAGCTTAAACTTCTTGTTTTAGTAAAATCCCGGAAAATCAATGGAAATTTGCGACTTTTCACCGGATTTTTAAAGGCAGAAGAATCCGGTGGAAACGCTTACTGTGTCTGGGCAAATAGATGGATGTCTATCCGTATTTTTATCCGGTTACCGGCTGGCAGCAAGTGCTTCGGCAATCAGGATAGAAACACCGATTAATAAAACGAAAAACCCGAAGCCTTTTTTGAGGTTTTTGGATTGAATCTTGTGATTGATCTTCAATCCGAGAATTAATCCTCCGGTTGCGATCAGCGTGAACCCCAGAAGCAGAATCCAATCCAGTTGCAGGTTGGGTTTGAACAATTCAGCAGTAAAACCGCTCAACGAATTGATTGCAATAATCACGATCGAAGTAGCAATTGCATTTTTGATCGGAACTTTCATGAATATAGACAAAGAGGGAATAATCATAAATCCACCTCCGGCTCCGACCAATCCACTGATCAATCCGATGATTCCGCCGAAAATAACCAATACGGTCGGTCTGTTCTTTTTGGTTGAAGGAAGTTCTTTCTGACCTTTTATCATCGGAATGGAAGCCAGAATCATCAGGATTCCGAACAAAGACATGATGAAGGTGTTTCGTTCGAAAACAATGTGTTCTCCCAATTGAATAATCGGAGGTAAAGCCGGAACAACGATCAATCGCGTCAGGGAAATACTGATTACAGCCGGAATTCCGAATAGAAGTGCATTTTTGGGGTGAATCAGTTTCGACTTGAAATGCTGAACCGCTCCGAAAAGAGAAGTAACTCCTACAATGAATAAAGAATAAACCGTTGCATTTTGCGGTTCAAGCTGAAAAAAGACGACGAGGATAGGAACTGCTAAAATAGAACCTCCTCCGCCAAGCGTTCCGAGTACGAGCCCCACGAACAGGGCTAAAAAATATCCGATTATTTCGAGAGCCAAAATAAACTGTTTTTAATGTAAGGTAAGGTGCTCTGCTACGATCTCATCATTCATCAATGCCGAAGCCTTTTCATTGAAGATTCGTGCACTTTCGGTCGTTAAGTATGTTACTGTGCCGTTTTGAGTGCATTTTTCGACCATTTCCGGATGTCTTTGAAGATAATCAGCCAAACTCTCCGCAACAATTTTTCCCTGCGCCAGAACCTCTACTTTGGGTGGAAGCAAGCTGCGCAGTTGTTCGATCAAAATAGGGTAGTGCGTACATGCCAATAAAATGGTGTCAATCTTTGGGTCTTTGCTGAGGATTTGCAGTAAATCATTTTGAATGAAGTAAATTCCTCCCGGTGTATCAAATTGATTGTTTTCAATCAACGGAACCCACATCGGGCAAGCGTGCTGGTTGACAATCAGGTCCGGAGCAAATTTTGCCAATTCGATTTCATAACTATTCGAACGGATCGTTCCTTCTGTTGCAAGAACTCCAACGTGCTTGGTTTTGGTGTGTTTATCCAGTTCTTCCGTACTGGGGCGAATCACTCCCAAAACACGTTTGTCAGGATGAAGTTCCGGAAGTTTTAAACGCTGAATATTGCGAAGTGCTTTTGCAGATGCGGTATTACAGGCAAGAATGACCAGGGAACAACCTCTTTCAAACAAAGCCTGAACAGCTTGCCAGGTGTAATCATAAATCACGTCGAAACTTCGTGAACCGTACGGAGCACGTGCATTATCTCCCAAATACAGAAAATCATATTCAGGAAGCTTTTCCCGAATTTCTTTAAGAACGGTTAAACCGCCGTACCCGGAATCAAAAACACCGATTGGACCTTTCACTGACATAAGTCAAAAGTACACAACGTTTCTGTTTTACCCAAATCGCACAGAAGTCATGTTGAGAGAACCACCGACCAACTCATTGTTGAATAACGCAATATCCTCTTTTTCATCGGATAAGCCCAAGGTGTAAATCATCGGATAATAGTGATCCGGAGTCGGAATGGCGAGCTTTGCAAACTGCCCGAGCTTTTGGTAATCTACCAGTGCCTGATGATTTCGGTCCAGGATCAGTTTGTTGAATGTTTCGTTGGCTTCAATTGCCCAGTCAAAACCATAGTTGCCGGCGCTGAGTTTATCCCATGCCACCATTCGAAGGTTGTGAACCATGTTTCCGCTCCCGATAATCAAGACTCCTTTTTTACGCAGCGATTTCAATTCCTGAGCAAGCGTGTAATGATAGGCTGCCGGTTTTCCGTAATCAATGGAAAGCTGAATCACCGGAATTTCCGCATCCGGATACATGTGGCGCACAACGGTCCAGGTTCCGTGATCCAAACCCCATTCGTGATCCAAACCAACCTCGGTGCTTGTTACGAGTTCTTTTGTTTTTTTTGCCCATTCCGGACTTCCCTGTGCCGGATATTGAACGGCAAATAGTTCGTCGGGGAAACCACCAAAATCATGAATGGTTTGTGGGTTTTCCATTGCAGTTACGTATGTTCCGTTAGTGAGCCAATGAGCTGAAACGACCAATACCAGTTTCGGATCCGGAAGATGTTCGACTTCACTTTTCCATTGTCTGGAGAAATGGTTGTCTTCAATTCCGTTCATGGGAGACCCGTGTCCGATAAAAAGGACCGGATAGGTGTAATCTTCTTCGCCCAATAATTTTCCAAGTGATACGGCAGAAGTCAATCCACCGAGTGCTGCAAATCCTAACATACCTTTTACAAATGACTGACGTTTCATTCAAACAAAGATACGTCAATTTATTTACCGAGGTAATTAAATGATGTTAATAAACGTTTTGTGCCGGAATTCTATCAATGTTGGACGTAATATTGCGGAATTACGCCAAGTCTAACTTGTGGAAAAATCCCTTAATGTACTGAATTTACAAACTAAACCCGGAAATCATTATTCCAATGAACGGACGCAATATTACGGACAACTTAGTCTGAACTTCTCCTTAATCAATTCGTTTATATGTACCATTTAGATATTGAGGAGAAAAACAGGCACATAAAAAAAGATCGTCTTCTGAAAGACGATCTTTTCCTTATTTTATTCAAGAAAGAGTAAAACGTGTTACTATTTCGTTTTCTTCACTTCAGCTTCAAGCTTCAAAAGTTCAACGATTACTTCGTTCGTTACATCAATACCACCAGCTGAATAAAGCGTTGTGCTCTCATCAATGATGTAATTGAATTTCTTCGCAGTTGCTACGATATTTACAGCCTTTTTAACGCGATCCAGGATAACACCGTTCATTTCTTGTGTCATTACCTGCAATTGCTGGTCGATTTGTTGCTGACGATCTTCCAATGCTTGTTGCATACGCTGAATACGTTGTTGTTC
>NZ_JASLCN010000397.1 GCF_030151805.1 Fluviicola sp. | reverse complement strand
CTGTCCGGATGACGTGATAATTGTACACGCTGCCACGGAGTCAGCTTTCCGAATATTTCTTTGGTCTTTTTTGTAAGAGTTTCTTCTAGGGCGTGAATTTTATCCGCCATATCGACACCGGTACTGACACCAATTTCGCGGGTTTGTTCAATTTGTTCTTCTAAAGCCTTTAAAGGTTCTTCAAAATCTAAATATGTAGACATAATTGCTATTTTGAGGGGCGAAATTTACGAAAATAGTTCGCATCTATTAATTTTACGGTATGATTAATTTTCCAACATGCAAAATAAACCTGGGATTGCACATCCTGCGAAAGCGGAATGACGGCTACCACGATATTGAAACGGCGATGTTGGAACTTCCTTTTTGTGATGTACTTGAAGTGATTGAAAGCAGGGAGCCCGGGTTCAGCACTTCAGGATTGGAAATTCCGGGATCTGGGAACCTGGTCCTTGAGGCAGAACGGGTATTCGGAACGTATTATCCGCTTCCGGTTTTATCTTTTCATCTGCATAAAATCATTCCGATGGGCGGCGGATTGGGCGGCGGATCTTCGGATGCGGCTTTTGCGCTGAAATTATTGCGGGACCAGTATGCACCGTATGTCAACAATGACGAATTGAAAAAAATGGCTGCTGCAATCGGTTCGGACTGCGCTTTTTTTATTGACGGGGGTTTGCAGTTTGCGGCAGGAAGGGGAGAAGTGTTGAGTTCTGTGAATGTTGATCTGAAAGGTTATTCCGTTGTTCTGGTAAATACCGGGATTCATGTTTCGACCAAAGAAGCGTATGATGGAGTTATTCCGGATGAAAACCGGGTTTCTTTGAAAGAGATCCTGCAAAAACCGATCGCTGAATGGAAAAATGCATTGGTCAATGATTTTGAATTTTCTGTTTTTAAAAAGTATCCTGAATTGGAACAATTAAAACACGCGTTGTATAATCAGGGAGCCATTTACGCTTCGATGACGGGTTCGGGCTCCACCATGTTCGGAATTTTCGAATCAGAAATCACGGAGATCAATTGGTCACAGCAAGTTGTCTACGAAAAGTATCTGAAACTTTAGTTCCGGATAAAATTCAGGTGTTCTATTTTCCCGTCAACTTCCAGTACGAAGTAATACGTTCCTGAAGTCAGCCCGGAAACATCGATTTGTGATCCGACTAATTCCAGAGGCTGTTTCTGTCCTAAAATATTGCAGGCACTGAGCAGTTTGATCGTGGAGTTTTTTCCGTTTTTAGCAAGAATAGTTACCAATTGATTTCCCGGATTCGGAAACAAAACCAATTCTTTTTCAATCTGAAGTTCGTTGAGAGAAGCGGTGCTTAACGGATCTGCTTCGAGCAGGAATAGTCCGCCCAAATCCTGACCTACAAACAAATTCAAAAAGCCGTTCCCATTGATGTCATCTACAAAAACAGAGCTATACAAACCGACATCCATATTCAGGAAATGATCGGAATACAAGCTGAACGTATCGCCGTCCGTTAAATGTCCGTCGATGTAGCGGAAGTAATTCAGTTTTCCATTGTACGCTCCGACAAATAAATGTGTGGTATCGTTTACGCGGAAAAAGTGCGGTGCTGCGTACCCGTCGGGAGTTGTGGAAATGTCTGCCTGACCCAGGTTGTTGCTTATCAGGGTGAAAACTGCAGAGGTAGCGGTTCCTGTGTTTTGATAGTAGGTAATTTCACCGGTTTTTCGACCGATGATCAAATCGAGCAATCCGTCTTTGTTAAGATCAAACAATTGCGGGTAGGAGTAGGAAACAACGTTGATTGCAGCTCCGCTATTATCTGTAACTGCAACGGATGTTCCGAAGTTCATTGGATTTCCTGCTCCGGCTGTATTGGTGAAGCGTCTCACATTTCCGCTTTCCATTCCGACGATCAAATCCTGATCACCGTCTCCGTCCAGGTCTCCGAAAGTCGGAACAACGCGTAGACCTAATCCGAGCGAGGATAAGCCCAAATAATCGTTGTTGACCAATGTGAATTCCGGATTGGAGCTGGTTCCTGTATTTCTGTAAAGCTGAAAAACAGATTCAAGGCTCAGTACCGGTTTGTAACGGACAAAATTTGCTACGAGCAGGTCTTTCAATCCGTCTCCGTTTTCATCTACCAAAACCGGAATGCTTCCCAATCCATGATCAATCATGTCTTTTTGAAGGAAGTTATTTTCCTGGTAAACAAAGTTCGGAAGCGCATTTGTTCCGGTGTTCTTAAAGAATTGAACGCTGTTTTGGTTTTCAGAAACGGTTCGGGCATTCGGAGCAATGATCAGGTCTTTTTTTCCGTCAAAGTTTACATCTTCCCAGTAAATTGCAGGAAACAACTGCATTTGTCCGGGATTTGCAGCAGTAGGATAATCGTGATTCTGACTAACCATAACCGAATTGGTATTCGGAGCCGTTCCGCCGTTCATCAGTAAGGTAATGCCCGGATAGGCAACATCGCCCAGGATCAAATCCATCACTCCGTTGTTGTTGATGTCGATTGCCAATGTCGTTGATCCGGAATGTCTGGTAATGCTTTCATTTGCTAAATCCAACTCCTCGTGTGTGTTTGCTGGTCTGAGCGGATTTGCAATGTCGCCGTTTTCGCATGGGTAGGCTGTTTGATTCAGGTACAAATCATTGCTGTTCGGATCTTCGCTGAATTTTCCCCAGCATTGGTTTTTCAGGATGAAAATGAGTGAATCCGGAATTCCGTAAAGTTCCATGCTTTGATTCTGGTGGTATTCCATGTTTTGTCCGCCAATATGAAAGGTCAGCACGTCGATATCGCCATCAAAATCAATGTCTGCGTATGCAGGAATATCGCTCGCGCTGACATATAAGTTCGAAATGTCTCCGGTGTAATCGGTTTGAAGAATCGGGGTAATCAATTGCCATTGCAGGCCTTGTGTTGAATTGCCGACATTGCGGTAAACTTTAATTCCGCCGATTCCGTATGTAAAAAGGTCTTTTTTTCCGTCAGCGTCGTAATCCACGAATGCTGCCCGGTATTTACAATCAGCGGGAAAGTAGTTGTAGCCTTTGTAAACGTATTTGTATTCATGAGTTGTTCCATTGACAACGTGTTCCATCAAAACGAACTCGTCTCCGCTTCGATCGAAGATCACGAGGTCGTCCAAACCGTCGAAATTGTAATCAATTGTGGAGAACTGACCATAATTAATTCCGCCGGCCCAGGGATTTTTCAGGATTGTACTTCCAACCTTAACCGGAATGTTCGGATTGTATTCAAAACCTAAATAAGTCTGAGAATTACCGGAGTTATAGAAGCAAACTGCGAGAATCAGTAGTGAAAGGAATTTTTTCATTGAACAATAGGATTGCAATACTTCTTCAAATTACGTTAAAATTACGGGCAACTGCAAAGGAGGATTGCTGTTTAGTTAGTAAAACGATAAATAATGAAAAAAATTCTCCTCACACTGCTTGGTTTCCCCATGATGATTTCCCTGGTTTCCGCCCAGGATTCGATATCGGTTCTTTTTATAGGGAATAGTTATACCTACGTGAATGATTTACCCGGAATGCTGAGTAATCTTGCAACGAACCTGGGAAAAGAAATTACGGTTGATTCCAAAACAAATGGAGGTTATACCTTTCAAAATCATGTGACGGATCCGGTGACTTATACGAAAATCCACTCCAGGCCATGGGATGTGGTTGTGATCCAGGGACAAAGCCAGGAGCCGAGTTTCCCGGATGTGCAGGTAAATACTTCCACACTTCCTTTTGCTGTGAGATTGTCTGACAGTATTTGGGCAAGTAATGCCTGCAGCAATGTGATGTATTATATGACCTGGGGAAGACAAAACGGAGATCCGCAATGGGGCGGAATCAATACGTTTGATAAGATGAATACGCGTTTGTATAATGCTTATATGCGGATGGCTGATTCCAGCGACCGATCCATGGTTTCACCGGTTGGAGCTGTTTGGGGGTACGTTCGCGCAAATCATCCTGCAATCAATTTGTACAACCCGGATGAATCTCATCCGTCGACTGAAGGGACCTACCTGGCAGCTTGTACTTTTTATGCTTCACTTTTTCAAAAAAGTCCGGTAGGAGCAACTTATTCCGGAGGGTTGAATGCCGCAACAGCGGGAATCTTGCAACAAGCTGCAGCAACGGTTATCCTGGATTCATTGGACCGGTTTCACCTGCGTCCTGCAAATGAAGCGACACTGGCAGGATTTTCACTCGTTCAAAACGGAGCAACGATTACTTTGACGAATGAAAGTTCGAGAGCAACAACTTATACCTGGTTGTTTGGAGACGGGCAAAGCGTAACAACGGAAAATGCGGAATATACTTTCACTTCAAATGGTGTTTATACGGTGAGTTTGGTTGCTTCTTCGGCTTGTAATTCGGATACAGCTTCCATTCAGGTTGCTGTGGGTGGAACTTTGGGTTTAACAGACCCGGGCTTCGCTTCTGTTGAGATGAGAACAAAAGAGGAGTTTATTGAAGTTTCAAGTAACGAATCCGGGTATTTGATGGAAGTATTCGGAACTGACGGAAAACAATTGATGCAACAACGATTACTGGGTATTGAACCTGTTCTAGTCCCAAGAAATCAGGCAGTTCAACTGTTAAAGCTGACTTCTCCGAATGGAGTGAGTCGGATCGTGCGCTGTTTTTAAGGACGTTAAAAGATTAAAATTTAATGAAAGGTGTCGGATAGACACCTTTTTTGTTTAACAGATTTGTTAAAAAATTGAATTTTAAAATATTAGTTCTAATTTTTAACAAAAAATCTGTATCCTAACACGTAAAGGGTTTTGAGAAGTATGCAAAATTAAGCTTGCATAAAATTTCAAAAATTATTACGTTAAATAATTAACAGCAATGTATTTTGTTTTTTTAACCTTTTTTATGGCTTCTTTGCTAGATTCTGCTAGGATTAAACTATTTTTTAAGTTTTCCTGTTTTTGTGCTAAATCGGTTTACCGAATCAATTATTGTTTGATCAATAGGCAAATCAATTTTGTAAGTATCTAGGATAGTAACATTTTTGTAGGGTTACTTAAATTATAGATTATGTTGAAAAACACCACCGTGGTTTTTCAAGGTCTGAATTTTTCAACTCATTAATTAAATTTTTACCTATGAAGAACAATTCCTTTAAAAAATGGCTGGTTCTTTCTGCTCTATTCGGGCTTATGTGCATTTCGCCACATCTGCTCCTGCGGGCTCAAAGTACGGCCAATTATGCTTTTTCTACTAATACAACCGGATCGCTGGTTGATATGAGTACCGGAACTACGCAATTGATAGGCCCGGGGTTGGATGCTTCTGCATCTGCCGTAACTTCAATTGGCTTTACTTTTCCGTTTATGGGCAGTACGTTTTCCCAATTCTCTGTTAATGAGGATGGGGTGTTACAGCTTGGCGGAACTGCTGTAGGAACGAATGTTTATACCATTACCGGAGGTACTACTACTCTTCCGCGTTTAGCTGCTTTTAATGCTGATATGCGAACAGGAACTACAACCGGAAAAGTGCATTATAAGGTTACAGGGACAGCCCCAAACAGGTCATTGGTTGTTGAGTTTACCAATATGCAGCTATTCTATACAGGGACCGGTACAGCTGGTACTACTACGTTTCAAATAATTCTTTCCGAAACGACTGGAGGGATTAGTTTTATCTATGGAACAGTAAATGCTAGTAACATTGGAGGGACTACAGATAGAGCTCCGTCGATTGGTTTCTATCAAGGAGGGGCTACAAATGCATTTGCTTCTGTAAATTATTCAGCAAATACGGTTTCAACTGTTTCTCCTTATGCTGCTAACCCTGCGGTAGCTGCCATTGGTGACATCACTAACTTGAATTCTACAATTGATGGTTCCAGAAGAGTTTATGTTTTTACACCAGCTATACCAGCAACTCCAACAGGGTTGAACTTCACAAGTGTTGGTGCTACAGTCATGACGCTTAACTGGACTGATAATGCAACTACAGAAATGGGATACAACATTTACCGATCCCTGGATGGAGTAGCTTATACCTTAGCTACGCAAGTAGCAGCGAATACTACAACTTATAACGCTACTCAATTAGCTATAAACACATTGTACTATTGGAAGGTAGTTCCCTATGGGGAAATAGGAGAAGCTACTCCTGTTTTGGGGTCTCAGTCTACTTCGCCTGCTTCATTTGCAGGTGGTATTAAAACTGTAGGAACAGGAGGAGATTATCAGAATTTGACTACTGCTTTTGCTGCGATTAATGCACAAGGTTTGACGGGTAACGTGGAGCTTCAATTAATTACAGGTTATCCTGCTGCACCTGAAACGTATCCGATTCAAAGTAGTAATACAGTAGCAACAGGAGCGTTTACTGTAAAAGTTTACCCAACAGTTTCAGGACTTTCTATTACCAGTGCAAACGCAACAGGTACGTTGAATCTGAACAATGCAGCGAACATTACATTTGATGGTCGTGTAAACCAAACAGGGGCTAATGACCTGGTGATCGCGAATACAAATGCAGGAACCAGTTATGCTATTCTATTCAATAATGATGCGCATAATAATAGTGTAACACATGCTATCGTTCGAAGTGTTAACACTTCCTCGTCTTCGGGTACAATTGTTTTTGGAACAACTACCGGAGCAAACGGAAACGATAACAATGCAATCACGAATTGTGATATTGCTGATGGAGCGACAACTCCTGCTAATGCAATTTATTCTGTTGGTACAACAACGACAACAGCTCAATTC
The DNA here is from genome assembly GCF_030151805.1 of Fluviicola sp. Classification (GTDB taxonomy): domain Bacteria; phylum Bacteroidota; class Bacteroidia; order Flavobacteriales_D; family Crocinitomicaceae; genus Fluviicola. The sequence goes on along the minus strand of NZ_JASLCN010000397.1, from coordinate 792 downwards.
AATGATAACAATACGATTTCGGATAACAACATTTCCAATTTCTTTAATGCAGGAAATGCTACGGCAGGGGTCTTGGTTGGTGCAGGAAACAGCACATGGACGATTTCGAATAACAAATTGTTCCAAACTGCAACCAGAACATATACTTCAGGAAATACACATAATGGTATCCAGGTCAACAACACGAATGGAAATGGTTTTGTGATTACCGGTAACACTATTGGGTATGCAAGTTCTACAGGTACAGGTGTGTATACGATGGCGGGTACAGTGGCTACTCGTTTCATTGGAATTAACGTGTCTGCGGGAACAACCGCTGCATCTTCCGTTCAGGGAAATACCATTGCAGCGATGAGCTTAGCGACTTCAAGTGGGGCGGCTACCGGGAATGGTGTGTTAACCGGAATTAACATTACGAATGGTAATGTTAATGTGGGTAACGTTACTCCAAATATTATCGGAGCTGCAACAGGTACAGGAAGTGTAACTGCAACTTCAAGCTCAACAGGAGCATTGATCGTTGGGGTGAACAGCAGTTCAGCGGGCATTGTTAATATTTCCGGAAATACAATCGGTTCTATTACAGGTTTAGGTTCTACTGCAACTGTTTCTACAAGTATCACTGGTATTCAGGTTACAGCAGGTACTCCGACTATTAACTCAAACATGATCGGAAGTACAACAACTGCTAATAGTATCAATTCACCAACTGTATCAACTTCTACTACAGGTCAGTTTGTGCGTGGTATTGATGTGTCGGCTGGTGTTACGAGTACAACTTCTATTCAATCG
>NZ_JASLCN010000396.1 GCF_030151805.1 Fluviicola sp. | reverse complement strand
AACAAAGTCACTCCTTTGTAAGCCAGGAAATTGTCTTTTTTCGGGTCAACCGTAGTCGGAATTCCGTGTTCTTTCGACAATTTGATGATTCCTTCAATGACACCCGGAGTCAATAATCCTTTGTTGTAATCTTCGAAAATGATAGCATCGATTTTTTCCGTTTCCAATACCTTTTTCACGGAATTCAGGAACAACTGTTCTTCTTCCGGGTTCAAGGCATGCGTATCTTCCGCATCAATGCGAAGCAATTGCTGGTTGTTTCCGATTACGCGGGTTTTCACCGTCGTTACGCGGTTCGTACTCTCCACAATTCCTTCACAGGACATCTTTTGCTCGCTGAGTAATTCCTTGAGAATTTTTCCTTGTTTATCCGCACCAATAAGCGCACATAAAATCGGAGTTGCTCCCAAAGATTGCAGGTTTAAAGCCACATTTGCAGCTCCGCCCAAACGTTGTTCCTGGCTTTCCAAACTCACGATCGGAACAGGAGCTTCAGGGCTCACACGGTGAACTTTCCCCAACATATAGGCATCAATCATCACATCACCAATCACTAAAATGCGTTTGGTTTTGAAAGATGCGAGTATTTCGTGTATTGTCATTTAATTCAATTCTGCTAATGCGTTTGCAACGCGTTTCATTGCTTCCGTTAACGTTTCCTCTGACGCAGCATAGGAAATACGCATACAATTTGCATCTCCGAATGCTTCACCCGAAACCAGAGCAACTCCTTTATCCAGCAAATACATGCACAAATCTTCTGCCGAACGGATCGTTGCATCGCCGTGTTTCTTTCCGAAGAAGCTGGAAATATCCGGGAATACATAAAACGCTCCTCCCGGTTTGTTGGATTTCACTCCCGGCATCTTGTTCAAGGCATCCAAAACCAATGCACGTCTGTTTTCAAACGCTTTCACCATGTCTTTCAAAACCGCCGGATCTGCATTCACAGCTGCAATCGTTGCTCGCTGAGCGATTGAACAGGTTCCGGAAGTAAATTGTCCCTGGATTTTATTACAGGCATCTGCAATTTCTTTCGGTGCACCGATATATCCGACACGCCATCCGGTCATTGCCCAGGCTTTTGAAACTCCGTTTACTGTTACGATTTGATCTCTGACATCTTCAAATTGAGCCATCGAATGGTTGTGTCCCACAAAGTTGATATGTTCGTAGATTTCGTCAGACATGACAATGATGTTCGGGTTTTCCTTTACCACATCCGCCAAAGCGCGCAATTCTTCCTTTGTATAAACAGTTCCGGTCGGATTGCATGGTGACGAGAACATCATCATTTTACTTTTCGGTGTGATCGCTTTTCGGAATTGTTCCGGAGTGAATTTGAAATCACTTTCGATCGTTGTTTGCACAACTACCGGAACGCCACCCGCTACTTTCACGATTTCCGCATAAGAAACCCAATACGGAGCAGGAATAATCACCTCATCTCCGGGATTGATTGCAGCCATCACCAGGTTGGCGATTGATTGCTTCGCTCCTGTTGATACAACGATGTTTTCTCTCTTATATGGAATTCCGTTATCGCGGTTGAATTTATTCGCTATCGCATCTCTCAGATCATCGTATCCCGGTACCGGCGTGTAAGTCGTGAAATTCTGCTCCATTGCTTCCGCAGCAGCCTCTTTGATAAAGTCCGGAGTATGAAAATCCGGCTCACCCAAACTTAACGAAATGATGTCTTTTCCCTGAGCGCGAAGTTCTCTGCTTTTGCGAGACATGGCCAAGGTTGCCGACTCTTCCATTTCCAATACACGATTTGATAATTGAATCATAAAATTGCTTCATTAATTGTGTTCCAAATTTAGGGATTATTCAGAACAACAACGCAACATTTCGGGAATTTCCCAGCAAACAGCACAAAGCCCATTTATTTGACGAACTTACTTTTTGGCATCGCCCCAAAAAGTAAGCAAAAAAGTCTAGGTCTATACTCGAAAGCTGGAAAACTACCTGTCTTTCCGCGAAAGCATTCGAAACTCACCTCCTTCGTCGGTTCAAACAATGAATGCTTTTTTCGCTCCAATCACTCGTTTTCGGGCACTTTCAGCGTAAGGACCTTTTTTAGTCTCTCATCCTACCTATTCATCCACCCTTTCAATGTGTAAAACGATTGGTCTCTGATAATAAAAAACTTCTAACATTTCGGGAATACTTCGCTTTACAAAGCCGAACTTTTATGCGCAATTTTTCATCCGACGACCAGCTTGTAGCCTACTCCACGGATATTTATGATTCTGACAGCCGGATCGGCTTCGAGTTTTTTGCGCAGTTTGGAAATAAAAACATCGAGGGTTCTGCCGATGTAATCGCCTTCGTCTCCCCAAACGCTCTTCAAAATGGTGTCCCGGTCTACCAGCCGATTTACAGATGCATGCAATTGCAATAATAACCCGGATTCTTTTCCCGTCAGTTCAATTTCTCCGCTTGAATGAATCAGTTTCATCTGAACCGGATCAAACTGAAAACTCCCGATGGAAATCAAATCCGGTGAGTTTACAACAGGCGTTTTTTTCTTTTTCCCTTTGAAGACAAACCAACCTACTCCTAACGAAGCGGGAATTAATAAGGCAATGAAAGCAAATTTACCGGCATCATCCGGTTTCGAATAGGCTTCCTGAACCGGAATTTCAGACTCCAAAACCGTAAACAAAATTTCATAGCAATCCTTCGGCAGAATTCTTCCTTTGCAGGAAACCGTATTGGGATTATCTGAAACGGCAAAGCGGTAACTGTATACCAATTCTTTTGAGCCGCAGGTTTGTACTTCAACCAAATAGCCGGTAATGTTCGGTTCTTCTTTCATGAAAGCATTTACCACGTCCGACAAATCTTCCGGATCCAGCTGAAATGCAGCTTCAAACTTCAAAACCAGGTGGTCATTTTCTTTTTCAATGGGTAAAATCCGGGAAGTTTCATTTCCCGAACGCAGCAAGAGCTCGTGCCCGATTTTCCGTAAAGTCGCTTTCAGAAGCCGCTCATCCTGGTTTTTCCCTGCAAAAGAGCCGGAACTCATTCCAAGTAACCCGATAATGAAACAACAAGCAGTAGTTATTTTCCCGATCATCTTACAAAGGTATTGGATTCAACATTCATTTGGACATCTTTTCAATTCCATTTACACTAATTTACACTTCTTTAAAGAACTTAAAATCAAGCTGATTTACTTTTACTGAAACGTGAAAATTATGAAAACAATTCTTATCAGTATCGCAATCAGCCTGTTTCTTTACAGCGCTCAAACGATGCACATCAGCAAGCAAAAAAGAGCCGTTTTGACAAGCATTGATCTGGATGATTCGGTATATTACGGTCCTCAGCTTCCGTGTTATTACAGCAATGCAATCAGTGAATATGTCAGACGTATTTTACAGGACAGCAAAGGAAATCTGTGGTTCGGAACCAATACGGATGGCGTAGCTATGTACGACGGCGAAAAACTTTCTTACATCAATACCCCGGAAGGATTAGGAGGTTCGCAGGTAACCGGAATCATCGAAGACAAACACAAAAACATCTGGTTTTCGACCAGCAACGGTGTCACCAAATACAATCCTTCTACAAAGATTTACCTGAATTTCGGGGAAAAAGAAGGCTTGTGTCATGCCAGTGTCTGGAGCATTTTCCAGGACAGCAAAGGGACAATCTGGGCCGGAACGTACAGTGGTTTGTGCCGCTTTAACGGAAATCAGTTCGAACGCTTCGCCATTCCGAAAGCAGAAGCAAGCTGGATTCGCTCCATCACCGAAGACCGGAAAGGAAATTTGTGGTTCGGGACAGCCGATCAGGGAGCTTTTCAATTTGACGGCATCCATTTCCGGCAGTTTTCCCAAAAAGATGGTCTTTGCTCGAATGACCTGACTTGCATCCTGGAAGATGGGAAAGGAAACATCTGGTTCAGCTCCATGGATAACGGAATCAGCAAGTATGACGGGAAATCCTTTCAACCGATCTCTTCTGAAAACGGAATCGGGAACAACGAGGTCTGGACGATGTATGAAGACCGGAACGGCGCCGTTTGGTTTTCATCGGAAGGTTTCGGGGTTTATCGTTATATGGACGGAAAATTGACGAATTTCGGCGAAAAAGAAGGTCTTCGCATGCCTGCCGTACAATCGGTTTATCAAGACAACAAAGGAAAATTTTGGTTTGGCGGCGGAAACGGTTTGTACCTCTACAACAACGATCTGTTTACACCGATCACGAAAAATGGCCCCTGGGAAGGTGGTTGCTGATTATTCCTGCTTTGTGAATTTCCGGAGATTCTGCTGGCCCACTTTCAGGAAATACTGTCCGTTGGAAAGAGATTCTACACAAATGGTTCCATTGCTCTCAATGATTCCTGCTGAAACTTCCAGTCCCTGCACATTCAGCACCCGGTAGGTTTGTCCCGGAAATTGCGTGCTCAATTTCAATTCGTTACTGACAGGATTCGGATAAAGTGTCCAATCTGAATGTGGAACACCGAATTCTGTCATTCCGAGTACGTAAACGGGTTCGCATGAATCAATCGAATCCAGATCGACATAAAAAGCAGTGCTGTTTTTAAAAAAGCAATTCAATTGTCCGACATCGTTAAAATCCGGTTGTCCGGCAGCTGCATTCACTAATGAAATCGAACCGACTCCTTCTACCCAAACTGGATGCGAACTGTCAGTTGTATTTCCCGGCGACGGTGACCAATAAAAATGGCGGTATGCGTTTCCGTCTTCCAGGGGTTTCAGGCGAATGGAATCGAGTGTGAAATAACCCGGTTCTTCCATAAACGGGCTGATTGGATTGAACAATTCCATGGAATCTCCTGCCTGCTTTTTAAAATCGTAAAGCAAAAACGATTTGATCTTATCGGGCAAAATCTGGCTCAAATACACTTCCCTGTTTACCGTATCTTCCCGCAACAAAACAGTTCGCGACATATAATGATAACCATCCAAAACTTTATACGACACCCCATTTAAGAGCGTGTCGCCGTTTGTGTAATAAACAGCAGTGTTACAACCCGAAAAACACGTGGTGAAATGCCATTCATTGAAATCATCCAGGAGCGGCTTGTAGGTTTGCGAATTTCCCCACAAACTGATCATGATTCCTGCGAACAAACTCCAAACGTGTCTTTTCATGCACCGAAAGTAGGATTCCTCTGATTCAATTACAAATTCAAAATGATTTCCATTCTTGGAATTCATCTGAATGGCGAATTCTTTTGTCCCACAGATTTAATCCGATTTAATCAAGGGTAAGAATTGATTTTGAATCTTGACAACATAGGCGCCCGCTTCCAAATTGCTCAAATCAATGGTTTTTTGATTGCTTGTAATCCCTTGCAGAACAGTTTGTCCCAAATTGGAATAAATGACATAATCGGCTTCAGATTCTAACCCATTAACAACCAACATTGTATTTGCAGGATTGGGGTGAAGACTCAAAAATGCTTGGGTGTTTTCCTCCAAAGCAACGGTACAATTCCCCGCATCCGAATACAAATAATGAGCAGAAATATTCGGACCTCCGGAATATGGTGTCGTTCCAGAACCAAGTGAAATATTAGTCGGATTCCATCCGCAGGCCATCCCGGAATTGTTCGTACAGATGATTTCCGCATCAATAAAATTGCTTGTTGACTGGTAAATCAAAATATGTTTCGTCGGACCCAAAAACAACATTGATCCGGTAGGAACGGTTGCAATAAGCTGTTCCGTAGACCAGATATCTTCCTGGCTGACATCGTATTGTTTCAGGCTCGTTCCGGAAATAACATACAGTTTGGAACCATCGGATGAAAAAGCAGCCCACAAATTTGTTGCGAATGTGGCCTGATGTTGAACGGTTCCCAACACCGGGTCCAAATGATACAACACATTTCCTACCATGATATGTGTCCGGTCAGGTGCAACAACCAAAGCCCCTTTTCCGCCGGTTAATTTCTGAAATTGATTAAACCCGTCCGTTCCGAAATGGATGTGATACAAAGAATCATCGGTATACGAAAACAACCAGTAACCGGCTTGATCTGATTTTTGTTCACCATCAGAATCCAAAACGGCCGTTACCGGTTCATAACCCGTCGAGTGTACTTGTATCACATGATAGGGAACTATTACGTTGTACTTCGAGATAACTGCCCCGTTTCCGTTATTTGCACTCATATCAATGATTGAATAGGTCAATCCTGAGTTATAATGGGTAGTAGAAAAGGAACTTTCAATACAGTCTTTGGTAAATAAATAATATTTCCGATTCGTCGGGGTAATTCCTTCCGGATCCGGTAGAATAATTGCCCCCTGAAAGCTACTCAAACATCCGCCTGAATCAACCAGATTACCATTCATCAAGTGTTGATTATTGATTCCAAAAACGCCTCCCTGGAGAGCAGGAGCTGTAGGTGAAACGCCTCCGTTACTATAGAAGAGCAGATTCCCATCTCCATCACAAATGGAAGCGGCGCATTCTCTTGGATCTATTGCCTGACTGCTCAAAACCAATGGTGGCTGTTGACGAAAATCCAATAAGGTTTTTCCGAAATAGAGTGTGGCTGCTTCATTTTGTGCGTAAGAAAAAAAGCAACAATGTAAGAGGATGATTAAGGTCGTGATTTTCATTGCGTATTGATTTAGTCGAATGCAAGTTATGTAAAAATCCCTTTCAAAACAATGATCGTTCTAACTCCTTATTCCCTCACCTTCACAAAGATATGTTTCGTGTTTTTATTTGTTGTTTCGCGGATGTCAATATCAAACTCTTCGGTGCTTTTGATTAACGGAAGTAATTTCTGAAAACCGTAATTCCGCGGATCAAAATCGCGTTGTTTTTTCAATAAAAAATTTCCCAGTTCTCCCAGGAAAGTCCAGCCAGTTTCGTCTGCCAGATCGTTCACGCTCTCTTTCAACAAATGCACCAGTTTACTGTCAACTTTGTTCATTGGGGCAGCTTCATTAGTCGGAATAAACTCATTCATGATTTGAACAGGCCCTTTTTTGGTTTTCTTTTTCGGTGAATCCGCTTTTACAGAATCAGTCTTCGGTTTCAAAATTTCGATGTAAATGAATTTATCACAGGCTGTAATAAAAGGTTGCGGAGTTTTTCGTTCTCCGATTCCCATGACTTTTTTCCCGGATTCTCTCAAGCGGGTCGCCAAACGTGTAAAATCACTATCGGAGGAAACAATGCAGAAACCATCCACCTGCTGCGAATACAAAATATCCATCGCGTCAATAATCAATGCACTGTCGCTGGAATTTTTCCCGCTGGTATAACTGTATTGCTGAATCGGTGTAATGGCATTTTCGAGCAGGACTCCTTTCCAGCCGTTGGCATTGGGTTTGGTCCAGTCTGCATAAATCCGTTTGATGGTGGGTGTTCCGTTTTTTGCCACTTCTTCCAACATTTCTTTGATACTGGAATAGGGTACGTTATCGGCATCGATTAAAACTGCCAGTTTTTGTTCGTTCATATCATTCATTTTAGCTTATTCCATCGTTGCTATCCAGGATGAACACGAAGTTGTTTTCCTCGCGGGAACGAATCGAATATGTTACAAGGTAGGCAAAAAATCCAACTATCTGTTAGTCGGGAATTGCATCCTTGATTACATGCAGCGAACTCGAACTTGCTTTACGCCCCTGAAATCATTTCGGAACAAACTAACCGATCCGGATTCCCAATACGGTAATATCGTCAATCTGCTCGAAATCGGCACCGTTTCCATACTTCCAGCTCTCGATCGTCGAATCCAGAATTTTACCCTGCTCGTTCATGGGTTTATGCGCATGTTCAGCAAGCAGGGTTTTAAAATTCCGGCTCATGAACTTCTTCCCTTTTTCACCTCCGAACTGATCGGAATAACCATCCGTGAAAAGATAGAATACATCTCCGCGCTTCGCCGCAATTTCGTGATTGGTGAATTCTTTCATATCCGGATAGATCGCAATCGGTCGTTTATCCGGTTTCAATTCTTCCAGCTTATTACTGTTCGAAGGAACAACATACAGCGGATTGTTTGCTCCTGACCAATGGCATTTCAGTGTTTTATTGTTGATCAGCAACAAGGAAATGTCCATTCCGTCCATTTGTTCGCCCTGAATTCCTTTTTGCTGCAGCGAGTTAATTACCTTTTCGCGCAATTCATTCAGAATGATATCCGCCCGCATGATTTCCTGTTGTTTCACAATTTCATTCAGCAAGCTGATGCACAGCATACTCACAAATGCTCCCGGAACACCATGCCCGGTGCAATCTGCAACAGCAACCAAAGTCCAGTCTCCGCGACGATCTACGAAAAAGAAATCCCCGCTGACAATGTCTTTCGGTTTGTACATCACGAAAAAATCTCCCGGAATCGTTCCCCGAATGGTTTGTTCATTCGGCAAAACAGCATTCTGAATCCGTAAGGCATAACGGATGCTGTCCGTTAATTCAAACAGGATTTTTTCAATCTGGTTTTTCTGCTCACTCACAATCGCATGTTGTTCCGAAAGCTGTACGATGGATTTTTTGCGCTGCATCGAGTTGCGGTACAGAACATAAACGATTCCCAAAATCAATACCAAAACCACAAATCCCATAATCAGGATCACACGCTGCATTCCAAGTTCATGCAGTTGTTCGTTAATCTGTCCTTTTTGAGCTTCAATGCGGCGTTTCTGATTCAACAATGTCTGTTCCTGATCTTCAATATCCGCTGCCTGATCTTCGAGTTTTTGAGCCTGTTCTTCCAGGATTTCGCTTTGCTGATCCAGCATTTTGATCTTCTCATCTAGCGACATTTCCTGGTAATTGATCTTCGCCTTCTGAGCTTTAATCGTTTGTTCTTTCGCGGCTACTTTCTCACGCTCTTTCTCCAATTTTTCTGTCGATTCGGTCAGCAACTCTTCCCACTGAACCGTTCCCTGCATGTATTCTTCGAATTGATTGGTGGGTTTCAATCCGGCCTTCTGCATGTTTTCCTGATTGATGCTAAAATCGTCCTTCTTCAAACGTCCGTTAAAGTTGACCATCGTGTAATCCTCATCTTTACACGAATTCGTGATCAACAATGTATAATTTCCCGAAATGGCTTTTGCGATCTTTTCAATCTTTTTATTGAATTTCTTGTCGACACACAGAACCTGTGTCGGGCTGACCAAATCCGGGTTTTTAAAGTGAACAACGCTGACTTTTTTTCCTTTCAGAGTAATTCCTTCGTATTTCTTTTTGACAATGCTGTAAAACGAAGTGTCACTATCGAGCACACCGATCTGAAATGTCTGAAACGAGGCCTGGTTTTCCCAGGTCGTATTCAACATTATCGTATAAATGCTTGTTGCAACCGATTCATCGGAGCGCGAAAACTGTGCGGAGGTGTTGAAAGTAAAGACAAAATACGCGAATAACAAGGCGCAGATGCGTTTCAATAGGTTTCCGAATGAGTCGGCAAAGAGTATATTATTCATGTCGACGATCAAAATGATTTGTTCGAAATTGTTTGTTTCAGAGTTTAATTGTGGCGCAAAGGTAGGAAATTCATGAACGTATATTTGAACAAATCGTGACCGGATCATGAAGAATAAACAAGTACCTGATACTAAGTCTTTCACAATGCGGTTATCCTTGAATAAAGGGGCAATTTCCCTCCTGAACAAGTAAGCATCCGGTAATTAAAATTCACACTTTCATCAAATTTCAATGAAAAAACTAGTTTGACATTCTGAATTTCACAAGCATGTTTATTCGAAAGGATTCTTTGACCGGTTAAAACAACACCCTGAAACGGGGAAAACACCCTTTCCTGGAAGCTTTGTTTTTCAGAGGTTTGTGGGAAGAAACAACCCTAAAAGTTACGTCATGAAAACAGTTTTAGTAAGTATCAAATTCGAGTATGAAGGAACCATTCATAACCATGCATTTCTCGTTGAAAATCAATTCATTCCAACAATTAATAGCAAAGTACAGAATCATCCTGTCGAATTAAATGGTGACCCGATCGAGTTATTAGCACGGTTTTCCGGTGCTAAGGGAACAATATTAAAGAGTTTTGAATTGCAAATCAATGGTATTACAGGTTATAAGCTATCGAATATTGAATTCAAAACGAATGGATTGGAAATCAAGGTTCCGATCCCTTACTCCAATTTCAATTTAAAATAAATGAATTATGAAAACAAAACTTCTAATCGTATTAATTACATTTTGTTCCTTATCTGGACTTTCTCAATCCATTTTGTCTACTACAGAAAGTAAAAGTGGTATTTTGGTAGGTACTGATACAAATTATGTTGGAATTGGTTATGAAAGTTCTTCAGACAAATTCACATTCAATTGTAGATTGACAAAACAAAATAAATTGAAGGATAATCAACTATTTCCAGATTTCGTAGGAATTAATTTCGGAACCTCTGCAAATATTGAAAAAAATAAAAGTCCGTTTATTCAAGAAAAAAAATGGGGCGGAAAGATGGATTTTGAATTTACCTTCTTCAAAACATGGGATAAAACCATTGAAACAAAGTCCGGCCAAACTGCAAATGAAATATCTCCTAAGACTTATAAATTCAGACAAAACACACTTTATTTTAAATTAAGTGATGCCTTTCAACATATAAAAACGTTTGAAACAACTGTTTTGAATCCAGATACAACATTTGTAAACTTATATAACCCACTTCAAAATAATCTAACATTTTCAACAGGTTTTAACTGGTACCACAACAACGGATCAAATTGGTATTTTTCCTACGCTATCTCAGGAAATATTAGCTATATTAATAAAAGCACCCGATCCTTAAGCACATCAAATCTTGTAACCTATAACGGTACTTTGATAAATTCTGCCGATTCTATTAAAATTAATCAATTTGGAGATCAGGAAAGTTATTTCCGGGGAAAAGCAAAAAATGAAATTTATCTCGTTCCCAGAGCCGACGTCTTTGTGCGTTACAGTCTTGGTCCGAAAAAAACGATGCTGGGAATACTGGTATCGTACTCTCCATTAATTAGTTCACTAAAGGATATTAAAGTTAGGAACTGTTTGGCAATTGGTCCTACATTGGGACTTAGCAAATTTCCAAGTCAGGTTGTATTCGGATTAATGAATGAATTCATCCAAAACTCAAGTGGAAAGTTTAAATATACACTTACATTTAACGCTTCTTTCCCTATTATCTTCAAATAAAAACACCTCATATTTATAATGAGAAATCAGAGACAAATGATTCTCTTACATGTAACAGGCAAGAATTAAAAATGTCTTGCTTGTTACATTTATATTTACCATCTGGACAAACACTAGAAGAAAAAGATCTATGTCTTTATCAAATGTTCCCTTCACTCCTCCCCATCCAGCACCTCATTCAACTCCAATATATACGCATTCCGATGTCTGACCATTCGGGTCAATCTCCAGATCAGTAACAACAAAATGGCTCCAAAAAGCAGCAAATAGGCAATAATCAGATGAGCTTCTTTGGCGACGTCCATATTAAACCTGGAAAGGGCTTCAAGATCTCTGATTACGTGATCTTTTGGTGGTTCGGAACTCGTTAACTTAACAATACTCAAAGCAATCAAACCTACTGCTCCCACTAAGGAAACGAGTTGAATCATTGCCATCATCAATGAATTTCGAATAACACTGGGTTGAAATCGGCGAATCCCTTTGATTCGTTCCAGAATCTGATTTGCGTTTGACATGAATCGTGAATTAGTATTCACAATGATACAAACTTATTTCATATCAACTACCGACAAAATTGTCTATTTCAACGCTTTCCGGTTCTTGTCCAGCAAACATTCAATAATCACATCTCCGGATTTATTTACCCGGAATTGGGCGTATTCAGCCCGATTGAAATGTTTGGCTCTTCCTTCCTGGAACAAATATTCGTTCGGGAGGATTTCGTAATTGAAATAACGTTTTTCGCAAGGCAGAACAAATTCTCCTTTGTCAAGAGCTTCTTTGTTGTGCAAACGCACAAAAACAGCCAAGCTGTCATTCATTTTGACTACTACGTTCGTCCGTTTCTTTTCATTCATCTTGTAAAAATGAAAATCATCAAATGAATTTCCGGTCGGGATTTCATCATTGATATCGTAATTCAAGGTCATGTAATCTCCCATCATAAACGAACGCGGATCGGCCGGTTGTAATTTCAGAACCAATACATCTCCCTTTTGAAGCAACTGTTCTTTGCTTCTGAGCATCCAGGTAAATACCACCACGATGAGTACTAAATTACCTGCAAGTAAACTCCATCTCAACTTATTCATGGGAAGGTTTTTTAGCATTCAACAAGAAAAACAAACCGAGATACAACACTCCCAGCCCGATAAATACCAACGATTTCTGCATCAGGGTCCAATTCAATTCATAGTAGAAATAAATCACGGAATAGATCAGTCCCAACGCCCCGGTAATGATCCCGAAAATGGACCGCGTAAATAAAAACGCCAGGAATGCTAACAGGAAAAAGGCAATTTTCACACTGAAAAATCCCATCAAAAAAAGACTCAAAGGCAATAAAAAGACCATCCAAAGTGAAATTTTCTCCTGTTTCAAACGGCGGTATTGCCACACAAAAAGCAAAACCGCAAGAATCAATAATTCAGCATACATGCCTATTACCAACCAATTCGTATGATTTAGCTGAAATTGGCGGGAATAAGACCAGGTATCAAAACCAACTACAAAGTAGCTGCACAAAGCGAGAAAAAATCCATGCTTGAGGTAGTTTGCAAAATGAGCTTGTTTACTGTAATGACTGATGATATATTCTTCGAAATAAACCAGGAGCGCAAGCAAAAGAACAAAAACCATTGCAATGGCTTTGAAATTGTCAATGAACGTATCACGCGATTCAAAAAGCCAGTTCAGAAGCCAAAAAGAAGCAATTACTCCCAAAATAGTGAGTAAATTCTTTCTGGAAACAGCGATCAACATGACTAACACCACTAAAACAATACCAACCACCTGTTTTTCAGTAAACTTATCGGAGGAAAACAATCCTGCAATAAGCGATATTGTTCCGACTAAAGCAATCCCGGTTGCCAATGCATCAATCAGTCTTTTGTGAACCGTCCGGTGCAGAATAACCGTTCCCACCAGAAACAAAACAGCCACAAACAGGTAAAATGCCGTTCCGGGTTCTTCAATCTGGAATATCGCTCCTCCGAACAAGCCTAAAACCAGCAATGTCCCGATAAATACCACATATTCCAAAGCACGGATTCCGAAATGCGCTCCGTAGTAATTCAGATCTTTCTCCACTTTCGAAGAGTCGGTTACAGCTTCAGGAAAAAACGTTTTCCAGTGCTGCGACTGTTGTTCATGCTTTTCCATTCTTCCAGTAGTTTCGTAAGTAAATCAATAAAAACACAGCTCCAATCAGAACAATCAGAGTCGCAAAAGCCGGAATTAATAAATTTTCGTGGTATACATTCAATAATTTTGCATTCATAACCACAATGAGCGACAAAGCAATGTGAGCAATCGGAATCAGCCATTTCTTATAAAATGCCAGACAGAACAAAGCCAGTTCACATAAGATGAAAATCGCAAATTCGACCCAATCAAAACGGGCTATGAACGAATCTCCCATAATGATTGCACTGGTCCGGGCCGTACTGAAAAAGATCGCCGGAGTCAATAAAGTCAGTAAATACCAATACGGAAAGGCTTTTCCGGGTTTCAATTCGTTCCAGACAACCGTAAGTGCAACCGCCAGATAGAGGTATACATAAACGGAAAAGTAATTGTCGAAATAGTCAAAGAGTCCGACACAAACCAAAGCATGAAAAATGATCCACAAAGGCGCAAAATGCATCGTTACAACCCAAACGGCAATGAGTGCCAGCCACAACGCAATGTACTGATAGGTAAAAGCTCCTGTTTGATATACTTGTCCGAAAACTGCAAAAAGCACCCCGATCAAAAGCGAACTTACCGTGAGGAGTAATTGTTTGGTCAGCAAAGATGATTTCGGCAAAAATGCAGGTATGAGAAACCCGAGAAGGAAGACCCAAACGGTGGCAAATTTCCACGAAGCCGGCATATCGCGCCAATTGAAGGCAAAGAAAAATACCAGCCCGAAACCCAGGAGTGAAATTCCGCCCACTAACAAAATCCATTTGAGAAATTGCTGGTATTCTGCCCGATGTATGGGAATTTGTTCGTTATAAACCTTTCGGATTTGTTCCGGACTTAAATCACTGTGATTTGCCAGTGCAGTAAGTTCCGTACGGGATAGACTTTTTTCCTCTTCCATAGGTTGTTTTTAGCGTTTATGGTCAGGTAATAATAACCAAGTTTATCCGTAAATAACTCAATTCGAATGAAAAAAAAGGTTAAAGCCGGAAAACGGAATCAGTTTTATTCCATGAAAACTCGTAACGAACCTTTGGTAGAAATACAATCTGAGTAAGAATAAATTAGTATTGAATGATTAATTTTACATCTATGAAAACAACACTAACAATCATCGCATTCCTGTATTCATGTCTGGTTTTTGCCCAGGATCCACCAGAAAAGTATCAAAAAATTTGGGCTGAAGTCAACGAAGGAGATTCTAAAAAGGCCAAAAAAGAGCTTTCAAAGAGCATAAAAAACAATCCTGAAGATCCTTGGCTTTATTGGATGAGTGGAATTTTAATCAATAACGGAACTGATCAGGGCGATGCCAAAACATTTTACGAAAAGGCACTTGCGGTAGATTCAACTTTTGGTCCGGCATATTACAGCCTTGCTTCACTTTTGGATGATGATTCAAATACCGATAAAAAAATCGAGTTATTCTCCAAAGCCATCAAATTTTATCCTCAAAATGGTTTTTCATACGTTGCTCGGGGCGAATTGTATTTAAAAAAAGGCCTTTACGAGTTAGCCATGACTGATGCCGAAAGTGCAAAAAAAAGCGAATTGATCGACCTGATGGCTGTTGATGGTCTTATCATTGAAGTGCTTTATGCCCAAAAAAAGACCAGGGAACTACACGCTTTTATAAAGTCAGGAAATTATACTGATTCCGTATTCATGTGGGATACACACACAATCAATATTTTAATCAGTGTATACGAAGAATTAAACCAACCGGAAAATGTTTGCAAAGTTTGTAAATCAATCCTGGAAGACTATGATATGGTTGGAATACCTGTTCCGGAAACTATTTCTGAAAAACTAAAAAAGTGTAAATAGAACTTCCGGAACCATTCAAAAGAATCTTGTTCCCTCCGATCTGATTCTATGATTCAACAACAAACTTTCACTATATTCGCACACGAAAAAAAAGAACTCATTTCATGAAAAACGTAGCAGTTATTGGAGCAGGAACAATGGGAAATGGAATTGCCCACACCTTCGCACAATTTGGATATAAGGTATCACTTATCGATGTGGCTCAGGCTTCATTGGATAAAGGTTTGGCAACAATTACCAAAAACCTGGATCGTCAGGTTGCAAAAGAAGCAATTACCGAAGCTGACAAAGCAGCAACATTGGCAAACATTACCACTTTCACTTCGATGGAAGAAGGAGTAAAAGGTGTTGAACTGGTTGTTGAAGCAGCTACTGAAAATGTAGATCTGAAATTGAATATCTTCAAGCAATTGGATGCGTTAACTCCTGAAAATGTGATCCTGGCTTCCAATACTTCATCCATCTCCATCACTAAAATTGCTTCGGTAACAAATCGTCCGGAAAAAGTGATCGGAATGCACTTCATGAACCCGGTTCCGGTGATGAAACTGGTTGAGATTATCCGCGGATATTCCACAACAGATGAGGTAACAAACCTGATCATGGAAACTTCCAGAAAACTGAACAAAGTTCCGGTTGAAGTAAATGATTACCCGGGATTTGTGGCAAACAGAATTTTGATGCCGATGATCAACGAAGCAATTTATACCTTATATGAAGGTGTTGCGGGTGTTGAAGAAATTGATACGGTCATGAAATTGGGAATGGCTCACCCGATGGGTCCATTGCAATTGGCAGATTTTATCGGTTTGGATGTATGTTTAGCAATTCTGGAAGTATTACATACCGGTTTCGGAAATCCGAAATATGCACCATGTCCGTTGTTGGTAAACATGGTTACTGCGGGTAAAAAAGGGGTAAAATCCGGAGAAGGTTTCTATTCCTGGAACCACGGAACAAAAGATTTGATCGTTGCTCCGAATTTTAAAAAGTAATCATTCGTCGCAGGACGAAGAAATATACCTTGAAAGCGGAATTCAGAAATGAGTTTCGCTTTTTTTATAGGCGGAAACATGGAATTTTACGAAGCAGAAATGTCCTTCACTTCCCGCCTTTCAAAGTTTTCTTCTAACTTAGCTCCATCCAAAAAATAAATGTGAAATCATTCCTGGCACTTCCTGTTTTTAAAGACATTCGATTCTGGATCATCTTGTTCTTCCTGATTCGACTATATGGAATTACCAATCCCCCATTGGAAGTTGCACACAACTGGCGACAAACAACCGGAACAATGGTTACACGCAATTTCTATGAAGAATCGGCCAATATTTTATATCCGAGAGTAGATTTTGCCGGTGAAAAAACAGGAATAACCGGAATGGAATTTCCGCTTCTGAATTACATTGATTATTGGGTTTCGGAATTATTCGGTTACCAGCATTGGTACGGAAGGTTGATTAATTTAATTGTCAGCAGTTTGGGAATCTGGTTCTTTTTCCGGATTCTGAAACGTTATTTCAGCAAGGAAACCGCCTTCAATGCGTCGATCATCCTGCTTTCATCCATTTGGTTTGCATACAGTCGTAAAATCATGCCTGATACCTTTGCCGTATCGCTGGTTTTAATGGGCTTTTTCTATGCCTGCAGGTACTTTGAAGAAGATCAGAAAAAGTGGCTGAATCTGACCTTGTACGCATTACTGACTTTGTTCGGAGTATTGGCAAAACTTCCCACCGGTTTTTTACTTGTTCTTTATGCCTTCTTCCTTTTCAACAAGCACGTTTCGATTAATCTCAAAATTGTTTTTTTCATCATCAGCGGAATCATTCTGGCTCCGATTGCCTGGTGGTATTTCAGTTGGGTTCCTTACCTCGTAGAGAAATATCAATTCTGGCATTTTTTCATGGGAAAATCCATCCGTATCGGGGCAAAAGAACTGCTTGAAAACTGGCAGGACGGATTGAAGCATTTTTACGATTCGGCATTGAAATTCATCGGATTCGGAGCTTTTGTCATCGGGTTGTTCTTCGCATTCAAAAGAGGAAACAAGCTCCTGCTGCGGATTCTCGGACTTGGCTTTGCGGCTTTCCTGGTCATTGCATTAAAGGCCGGATTTACCTTTACACATCACTCCTACTATATCATTCCGTTTGTTCCGATCATGGCGCTGGTTGCCGGATACGGGATTTCGGAATTGAAGAAACGATACCTGCAGATCGCTTTTTTAGTATTGATCGGTTTCGAAGGAATTTTCAATCAATTGCACGATTTCCGCCTGAAGGAACACGAACGGGCTTTTGTGAAACTGGAATCTGAAATGGATCACTTTTCAAAACGGTCAGATCTCATTGCCGTAAATACGATTGATAACCCGACGGCAATTTATTTTGCACACCACAAAGGCTGGGTAGCAAGTAACGATGAACTTCTAGATCCGGTTTTCAGAGAAAACATCCGAAAAAAAGGATGTAAGTACATCGTTGTTTTAAAACATTACCTCGGTGGAGATTTGTATTTAGAACTACCTGCTGTGGTGAATAATGAAAATTGGGTGATCTATAAACTTTAATTTTTCAGGCGATTCAGTACTTTTGCAAAAAAAATCACCTGTTATACATGTCAAAAATAACCACCCTTTTCTTACTTATTTTTCTTCAAACCGCTGCTTTCGGGCAAATTGTAACACCTAAAGGGAAAAACAGACCTGTCAGAACAAAGCCTCTTAGAATCGCTACAAACGACACGAATCGCGTTTACGTAATCAAACACGCACCACAAAATATGCGTTTTGTTCAATACGCAGTAGAAGTTGGCTGCACGTTCATTGCAGACTCTGCTCAACGGTATTACCTGCCTAAAAAACAGGTTATTCATTATGGATTCAACATCCGGGTCGGTGATATTTACAAAAACCGCGTTTACGGAATTTTCGGACTTGAATTCTATGCTCAACGAGCGTACAAAGGTGAACCTGGTGTAAAACCTGAATCCAGTGGAAAAACTACCGGTGTCAATAATACCTATAACAGTCGAAATGTATTTAATTTCATGGGACACATGGGCTGTCAGGTTCCATTTCATTTGTCAGAATTGACTTCTATCAATTTGTCTTCCTCCCTGATGTTCGGAATTTCCGGAACTCCCAACTATTCAGATGAGATCAACTTTTTCGGAATCCGTTTGGCAGCCAATATTGAACGAAGATTGGGAACGTTGCCTGTAATCGCTTACTTCGGTGTAGCTTATGACAACAATTTTCTTTTCAGAAGAGATCACTCGCCCGCAACCAGGAACCCGAATCTGCTGAAATTGTATTTCGGAATACGCATTTAGGTATTTTCCACGTAATTTAGCATCCGAAATGGCAAAAAGAAGACGAACAAGCGGTAAAAAGACAAGCTCTAAGCGAAAATCCAAATCGGGTAAAAAAAGTCGCAGCAAATTCTTCTTCTGGGTGCTTATTCCGGCTGGAATAGTGGCATTTGTTTTCTTTTGGTACAAATCCGAAGGCATGGTGCAAACTTCGACTCACTTTCATGAGATCATTCCTCCCGGCTATAAAAGTGTGGGGCTGGACGTTTCTCATCACCAGGGAGAAATCAATTGGGACTTGCTGTTTACCGCAAAAGGATTCGATACCATCATTGATTTTGTGTATTGCAAAGTCACAGAAGGTTCCGACCATCTCGATACACAATGGGAACGAAACCGGGACTATCTCAACAAACACGGGATTTCCAACGGAGCATATCATTATTTCAATCCGAAGTCAGCTCCGCGACCGCAAGCAGCTTTTTTCC
This sequence comes from Fluviicola sp., assembly GCF_030151805.1. Classification (GTDB taxonomy): domain Bacteria; phylum Bacteroidota; class Bacteroidia; order Flavobacteriales_D; family Crocinitomicaceae; genus Fluviicola. The sequence continues at coordinate 4,552 of NZ_JASLCN010000396.1, read as the reverse complement.
TTGAAACGTATAAAATCCGCAGTATTGATTTGCCACCTGTTCTCGATGTCGAAGACGAAGGTTTTTCCGATGAAGATTTGAGAGCAAAAGTATTGATCTGGTGCGAAGAGGTCAAAAAAGCAACCGGAGTGAAACCGATCATTTATACTTCCTTAAGCTTTTACGAAACCAAATTCCGCGGAAAGATGGACGGTTACAACTTTTGGATCGCAGCCTACAGCCGGGAACCTCAATACATGACAGATCGGGAAGTATTGCACTGGCAATTTTCAGAATCGGGAAGATTACCCGGAATTTCAGGAAATGTCGATTTGAATGTGAGTAAACTGGACGTTTATTAAGTGAACATGTAAAATTGATCATTGAAAAGCCTTTTCACTTTTACATTCTCAATTTTCAATTCATTAGTTATTCCAATACTGCCCTTCTCCACCTTTCATTTGGTGATAAGAACGCGTAATGTACGCCAATAGAATGCGCATTGCATCAAAAGCTTCTTCCGTTTCCTGGCTGATCTCTTTTTTCTGCAACTTCAGTAACAATTTCATATAAAGCGCATGAAAGCATACTTCCAGGTGGTTCATTCCTTTTAAATTGGAATGCTCAATGAAATCTTCAATGTAAGGAAGTGCTGTTGTATATAATGTGCGGTATTTCTCATCATTCACCACCGTAAGCAATGAATTATGCAAATAAGACAATTCCACCAACACATCCTGTAATTCCAACCGATGCCCGGATTCTGCGATCCGCTCGGATTTCATGTCCTGAATCAGGCCGGAATACCAGGCGCGGTATTGTTCCAAATAAGCTCTGTCCGGAAGATTGGGTTCTACAACCTCCTTCATGATTCGCTCCAGGTCAAATTGATAAGCACGTATCAGATCTTCAATCTGGTACATGTACAAAATGTACTCTGCGACATTCTCATTCAGCTTCTGTTGTGCTATCAGCATAGTTTATTTCCCCAAATCCTTATCCATGATTTCTTGTTCGTGATTCAGAAAATCAATAAATGATTGTGTCACGTTCATTTTATCATTGATGAAATTGATTTGTCCGCCTTGTCCGTGGATCAACAGCATATCAATTCCATATTTCTCACAATATTTCTTCCCTGCAACTTCAATTTTCTTTGACAACACAGTCAAAGCTTCATTGGTTTCTTTTTCCAATTGAGCTCCACGCGTTTGCTGCATATTCATCAATTGTTCACGCATACGAACAATTTCGTTCTCCAGGCTTTGCATATCAGCACCGGTCATTGTTCCTTCACGCATGTATTTTTCATAGTTCTGCGCTTTTTGCTCCAGTAATCGCTGTTTGGAAATCATTTCGTTTTGAAATGCTTCTCCTTTTTTAGTGATGCGGGAATCTTCATTTTTATAATACGTAAAGCCTTCTTTTAAACTATCTGAATAGTAAAACGCAATCTTCAAACTTTTGGAGTCCACAGTAGGAACAACCGGAGGATTTTCTTCTTTGGTTTTGGAGTCTTCTTTTTTATCCGAGCAAGCGAATGTTGTCAATCCAAGAATTAAACCTGCCGCAATAACGTGTCCTAATTTCATACTTGTTTATTTTTAAATGCATCTTCCCAATCTGTACGCATGGAAAGAAACCGTTCTAAAGAGTTACGTAATAATTGATCTGTCACCATGCGCTTCACTTCCTCCACTCCTCCGTTCACATCCGATTCCGCAATTTTGAAGGTTTGTTCAAATTGACCTAATTCAATTTTTACAAGGTACTTCGCATTGTACAAGAAAATCTGAATCTTGTAACGGGAATGAGGGATATCAGCAATTACACGCATAATACTGACAAAAATAATGAAATTGAAAAAAGAGGGCCTTTTTCTGGTGGATAATTCAATAATAAAATGCTGAAAGAGCTTATGCTACCACCAAATCATTGTCCGTGTATTCACGGAAATCAAATGGAACATGCACCATAAAAGCGTAATCCTGACCTACTTCGTACATATCTTCATCAGATTGTCTGTAATACCATTCAACTTTCGCTTTTTTTCCTGAATCAACTAGTTCATTCAGCTTATACAATAAGAATAGAATACGTTTCGATGAAGTTATATTAAAATACTCCAAATCAATTTTTACAAGCGTTTCCTCATTCGGACTCGCCATGTAAGCATCAAACCATGTTAAAACAACACCCCAAAACGATTCAGGATCGTCCGGAATCGAACGACCTCTTATTTCCATGATTCCTGTAGAAGGATTCAAATCTACTAAGGGGGTTTGAGCTGTTGCCTGAATTAATAATGTATCCATTTCTCACTTTCGCTCCTGCAAGTTGTGAATTATTTTTCAAACAGCAAGAGACTTTTCTACGAAAGATTTAATATTTTCGACTAAACAACTCAGTATCAACAGTGAAAAACGTAACACCTGCTTCATTATTCATTCATTCGATGATAATACAGCAAATCTTCCATCGGGTTTGCAAGGCATTTTTTGAGCCGGATTTTCTGTTTTCGGAACGTTTCTGAAAAGATTTCACGTTGTTCAAATCCGTAAGTTCCGATGAAAGCAATTTCCACCAGATCAGGAATTTTTGAGCAATACAGATCCCGGAATAGTTCTGCATTTTGCCGGTGTAAAAAATCAATATTCAAATGAGCCGTTTCAAAAGCTAATCCTGAAATCCATTTTTGAGCATCTGCACCCGCCAGTTTACTCAAAAGTATTTCTTTCGACCCGAATAGTTCCATCCAGGAATTTTCCCATTCCGGAGTTTCCAATAAAAAACGTACGAGCAGTTTTCCGAAATAGAATCCGCTTCCTTCATCTCCGACCAACGAGCCGTATCCGCCGATTCGCCGGATGATTTCAGAACCATTGTATTGAACCAGAATGGATCCTGTTCCCAAAATACCAACCCAACCGGCTTCCTTTCCGTAAAGCGCCCTGCACGCCGCAAGTGTATCCGGATAAACTTCTGTTTCCTGAAATCCGGCTTCTTTTAAAAATGCACTCATTTCTTTCTGCACCATTTCCGAAGAACAACCGGCGCCATAAAAGTAAAGCGGAGCATCCAGTCCACGAAACTGCTCCAACTCTTTCCGGATGTTTGAATCTGAAAAAGCATATTTCGGATGCAGGCTTCCAGTCTGAACAAACTGTACTTCGTTGTTCTGAAAAACAAGTGCCCAGGTGGTCGAAGATCCCCCGGAATCTGCAATAAGGTATTTTACATCCATCAATCAAAAATACTTTTTTTCAGGTAGTTCAACAGCTTACACACGATTTTAGGTTCTCAAATCCTCAGATTGTATTTATCCGTTGATGGATTCTTCTGCATTATCTGCGGGAAACCTCTTCTACGGCATTCTTTAATCAAATCATTTATTGAAGTCCTCACATCAAACAAAGAAAGTATCCGCTCACACGTATTCCGCCGGTATGCGCTTCTGAATGTCGCAGAATTTATACTACATTGCAATTGACTATGAAGAAAACGAATGAACCCAGCTGAAAAATACCGGATTTTAGAACAAATAGACGCTGCTAAAAGAAGAAAATTTTCTTCTGTTTTCCTGGCCGAGGATAAGATTTCGGGAGTAAAATCCATTCTGAAAACGGTTCAGAAGCGCGAAGACAATCTGCTTGCCCAGGAACGCTTGAGAAAAGAAGCCGCATTTTCATTTATTGTGGACGGTTTACCCGAAACAATGGATTTTTTTGAAAGTGAATCGGAAATACTGCTTTTTAAATCTTTTCAGCACGGAATCACCTTAAGCGATTACCTGGACCAATTTCGGTCGAAAGAAAAAGCTCTGGAGTTGTTCAAAGTATTGGAAAAACTCGAACCGATTCTGGAGCACATTCATCAAAACGCTATTTATCACCTAGATATCAAACCCGGAAACCTCATCATCGACAGCTCAAAAGAACTGCATGTATCGCTCATTGATTTCGGACTGGCAATCAATAAAAATGAGCCGGATACCCGGAAAACACTTTTCCCGTTGGGCTTTGCCGCACCGGAATTACTGATGAATCAATTGGAATTGGTTGATCCGAGAACGGATTTCTTTGCTTTGGGAATTACCTGCTGGACCTGTCTGCAAGGCCGAATGCCTTTGATTGATCCGAATCCAAGTATTACGACCAATCTTCAGCTGACTTATCCACTGCCGAATCTCGATACGAAGTACAAACACCTCAGTCCGGTTCTTCAAAAACTGGCTGCAAAGCATCAATTCACGATTCCACCGAATAAATTGAACCCGGAAGAACAAAAAGCTGCACTGATTAAAGGAATGAATAAACGCTATACTACGTATTCGGAATTCCTCTCCGATTTTGAAAAACAAGTGATGAATCAGAAAAAGGGCTGGTGGCCCTTTTAATTGAGAATTGAAAAGGTAAAAGAGTGAAAATTACGAATTACTTGCATAACAAATTTTTCACTTTTCACTTAAAAAAACAAGTCTTTACGATACCCGATGCTGCAACCGAAGTTCAGTACGGAAACCTGGGAATTTGCATTTCCGGATAGTTTTGCAGAACCTGCAGCAACGATTGCG